>JAICSR010000528.1 GCA_025936795.1 Ktedonobacterales bacterium
GATCGCGGCGGCGGTGACGGGGCAGTGCGACGTGCGGGCGTGAGCGCTCGCTGGCTCCGCGCTTCCGGAGGGCGCAGGGAGACGGGGAACAAGCTGTGTAGCGGGTGATGGCGATGTGGCGACGCGGATGTTGAGCGGGCCAAAGCGCTGCTGCTGCAGAGTTACGCGGCGAGTTGAGGGTACCCGCCATCGCTCAGGTTTGGATGGCAGCGGATGGGGAGGCATAGCATGACTGTCGAGATCAAAGGCGAGCAACGTGCGCTTGCGGGTGTCTTCAGCGAGGCATTTGAGTATCAGGTGCCACCATACCAGCGCCCGTATTTATGGGAAATCGAGCACGCTGGCGCCCTCCTCGACGATCTGCTCGATTACATGGGCGACTCGGCGAAACCCATCACCGAGCTAGACCCGTATTTCCTGGGAAGTATCGTCCTCATCAAGAGCGAGGCGCGCAACGCGCAGATCGTGGATGGGCAGCAGCGCCTGATTACGCTCACCATTCTGCTGTCGGCGCTTCGATCAGTATTACCATCCAAGTACACCAGCAGCATCACCAAGCGTATCTACGAACCTGAGGACCCAGCGGCGGGCCTGCCCGCGCGCTATCTCTTGCACCCACGAGACCAGGATACCGCGTTCTTCATGCGCTACATTCAACGCGAAGATGGCCTCAACGAACTGAACACCGTCAATCTTGCCGTGGTCACAGATAGTCAGCGCCACATGGGCGAGAACGCGCGCTACTTTCTCGGTCGCCTGCGCGAGAGCGCTGAGGAGATACGCGCGCGACTGCTCGAGTTCATTGTCCAGCGCTGCATCCTGGTCGTTGTGTCAACGCCCGACCTCAACTCCGCCTATCGGATATTCTCGGTGCTGAATGATCGCGGCCTGGACCTTTCCTATACCGACATTCTCAAAGCGGAGATCATCGGCAAGATTCCCGCCGACCAGCAGCAGGCGTACACGGAAAAGTGGGAACAGACAGAGGAAGACCTCGGTCGCGCTGATTTCGAGGCGCTACTCAGCCACATCCGCACGATTGTCCGCGCGCAACGGCTCAAAAAGACGATCCTGGAGGAGTTTCGCGAGTTTATCGTACAGCCCATGAACGATTCGGCGCGTCTCATCGACACAGTGCTCGTGCCATACGCCGACGCATACGCCACCATCTCAGATCAGGACTATGAACATGCGGGTGGCGTGGGCCAGACCAATGCGTATCTCCGCTGGCTTGATCGCATCCCCGACAAAGACTGGATGCCGTCTGCGATGGAATATCTGAGCGTCCATCGGGCTGAACCGCAGGAGGTGGAAGCATTCCTCAAGGACCTGGAGCGACTCGCCGCCGGCCTGATGCTGAGGCGCACCAACGTGAACAGGCGAATGGAACGGTACCGCGACGTCCTCGCGGCCATCAAGCATGGGGATGACTTGCGGCGCGCTGATTCCCCCTTGCAGCTGACAGCCGAGGAACGTCGCGCGGCGCTCGACACGATCACTGGCCCCATCTATCGGCAGGCTGTGCGGTTGCGGCAATACGTGTTGCTGCGCCTGGATAACCATCTTTCGGGGGGCGATGCGCAATACACCTTTCCCACCGTATCAATCGAGCATGTGCTGCCACAGAATCCTGCGCGCGGCAGCGACTGGCTGACATGGTTTCCTACGCCTGAACTGCGCAACCATTGGACGGATCGCCTTGGCAATCTGGCGCTGTTGTCGCGCAGAAAGAATGCGCGCGCCTCAAACTATACCTTTGAGAAAAAGAAGTCCATCTACTTCACCACGGCTGGCGGCGTCGCGCCGTTTGCGCTGACGACGCAGGTGCTCCGCGAACATGAATGGACCCCTGCTGTCGTCCAGAAACGGCAGAATGAACTCGCCGCCGCTCTGCGTGAGCTGTGGCGGCTGTGATTGGGAGGCACACGCATGGACGTCTCCGAGCGGAACTTCGAGGAGAGCATCGAGCGGACGCTGCTGGCGGGCGGGCCAGATGCGCTGGCGGCTGGGTCGGATGATGGCGGCGCGACGCAGGCCGAGGGCGCCATCGCCGAGCGGCAGGTGGGCTATGCCGGCGCGACCACGCTGGCGTCGGAGTTGGCGCAGGAGCTTGGTGGCTATCACAAGCGCGCGTCCGGCGAGTATGACCGCGCGCTCTGCCTGATCGGGCGCGACACGCTCGACTTCATCTGGGCCACCCAGCCGGAGGAGTGGGAGAAGTTTCGCACGCAGTATGGCGAGGAGGCCAAAGAGCGCCTGCTGCGTCGCGTCGCCTCCGAGGTCGCCAGCCGTGGCACGCTGGATGTGCTGCGGCGCGGCGTCAAGGCCAACGGCTGC
>JAICSR010000294.1 GCA_025936795.1 Ktedonobacterales bacterium
GAGCGCAAGCCGCTGGCCCCTTCGATGTGGTCGCTGGCCACGACGCTCAGCTACTACGAAGATGACCTGATTCTGCTGACCTGGGCGGCGGCGATCATGATCGAGAGCGACCCCAGCGCGCGCGACGACGCGACGCTGCTGCTGGAGTTCGCCAACGCACAGCTGCTCTCCTTTCGCACCTACGATGCGGCGGTCGAGCGCGAGATGGGGCGCATCACGCCGCGCCTGGGCCGCCTGAGCCACATCCGCTGGCCGCTGCTGCGCTCCTCGCGCGCCTCGCTCTCCGATGCGCATACGCTGATCGCCGACATCACGGAGCATAGCAGCCGGGTCGAGAATGCGCTGAAGGTCACGGAGGACGTCTACTGGAATCGGCTCTATACGGCGGCGCTGCTGGCGCTGCGCGTGGAGGCGTGGCGCACGGGCATCGCCGAGTCGCTGGAGGTGCTGCGGCAGATGGCGGGGCTGCTGCACGACGAGGAGCAGGTGGCCCGCTCGACGCTGCTGGAGGCGCTGGTGATCGTGTTGATCGCGGTGGAGCTGGTGGTGGCGATCATCGGCCTGCGCTTCGGCGTCCACTGAGCGGCGATGAGCAGCGACAAGAGGCGGCAAGAGGCGATGAGCATGCGTGTGAGAACCAGCCCGCTCCGGGTATTCGCAATGGCGCCAGGCGCGACCTCACCCCCTGGCCCCCTCTCCCGCGAGGAGAGGGGGAATCTGGACTCCCCTCGTCCTGTGGGAGACGGGTTGGGGGTGAGGTTTGGCGCCACGCCGATACGCAAGCCAGATTCGCTATGACATCTGCGTCAGCCAACGACCCTGCCTTCATCCATGCACCCGTCCGCTGGGCGCGGCGCTATGAGCGCGCGCTGCTGCCCTGCGGCCTGATTCTCGCGCTCGCCCTGTATTATGTGACGCCCTCGCCTGCGCTCTCGCTGCTCTGGCTGGCGCTGGTAGTCGCGCTGACGTGGCGCTCGCCACGCACGGCGCTGGCGCTGCTGCCGCTGACCTTCCCCTTCTGGTTCGTTCCCAAGCGAGTCTATGGGAGCCTCGTTTTTCCGCTGAGCGAGGTGACGCTGGCGGTCTGCGTCGTCGTGGTCGCAGGACGCGCGGCGCGGCGCGCCCTCACCCCCTGGCCCCCTCGCCCAGACGGCGAGGGGGAATCCGGACTCCCCTCGCCCTCTGGGCGAGGGGCTGGGGGTGAGGGTTCACTTCAGCGAGTGGCGTGGGCGCTGCTCGCGCGCATCGGGCCTGTGACGGCGCTGGGCGGCGCGCTGCTGCTGGTGGGCATGACGCTGGGCGTCATCATCGCACGGCGACCACATGATGCGCTACGAGCATGGCGCTGGGAGATCGTCGAGCCGCTAGTCTATCTGCTGCTGGCGGCGTGGTATCTGCGCGGGCGACGCTGGGCGCGGCTGACGCTCTGGGCGCTGGTCGGCTCCGGCCTGATCATCGCGGCGCTGGCCACCGCGCAGACGCTCGGCCTGCATGTCACCTTCACCCCGGTCGGCGCGGGCGAGCGGCTGATCGCCTATCGCCCTAGCCTGACTGGCCCCTATCGCGCCACCGCCATCGTTTATGGTAGCGCCAATAGCGCGGGCGCCTGGCTGGAACGCGCGCTGCCTGTCGCGCTGGCCATCGCGCTGCTGGGGCGTGGGCTGGCGCGACGCGAGCGGCTGCTGGCGGGCGCGGCGACGCTCGCGCTGCTCCCTGCGCTTTTCTGGACCGATTCGCGCGGGGCGTGGCTCGGCGCGGCGGCTGGCCTGGCGCTGGTGGCGCTGGTCTGGCTGGCGCCGTATGCGGTGAACGCCTGGGAAGGCGTCTCCGCCGCTGACATCCTGGTCTATCGCGTCTGGCGCTGGTCTGTGCTAATCGTGGGCCTGAGCGTGCTGGCGCTGCTCTGGACGGCTGGCTCGTCGCTCTGGGGCGCCACGCTGCTACGGATAGCGACGGCGGGGCATACGGATACGGGCGCGGTGCGGCTGCTGCTCTGGCAGTCGGCGCTGCACATGATCCGCGATCATCCGCTGCTGGGGATTGGGCCAGACCAGTTCCTCTACTACTATGATCCAGCCTACACCAGCCATCCCTACCTCATCAGTCGCATCAATGGCCATCTCACGGTCGCCGCCTATCAGCCCAACCTCGCCCATCCCCACAATCTGGCGCTCGACCTGTGGCTCAGCGCGGGGCTGCTCGGCCTCGCTGGCTTTGTGGTGGTGGTGGTCGCGCTGGTCAGCCGCGCCATGCGGCTGCTGCGTCGCGCGGGCGGCGCTGGGGAGCCGTGGCGTCGCGTCGCGGCGGTCGGCGTGCTGGGCGCGCTGCTCGCCACGCTGACCCACGGCATGGTGGACTCCGCCTACTTCCAGCCCGATCTGGCGCTGGCCTTCTGGTGGGGCGTGGCGGCGCTCGTCGCGCTGGATCGAGCGACGGCAAAGCATGTGCGCGAGAGATGATAGACTGCCTTCCAGGCGCAATGATATGCGCCATGCGAGAGGAGACGTGCGATATGGCGGATGCACTCGGCGAGGAGTCTCATGCAGCGAAGCGGGATTGGCGCGACCACGGCGTTCGCATCGTCCACAGCGACGAACTCGACGCCAATACGCCGCAGACGCCGGGCATGAACCGCGCGGCGGCCATCACGCACGCCTCAGCGGGCGCCAGCAGCCTCTGGGCAGGGACTGTTACAATTCATCCGAACGCGAAGACGGGCGCCCATCATCACGGGCCAGTGGAGAGCGTGATCTATGTCCTCCGTGGCCGCGCTCGCATGCGCTGGGGCGAGCGGCTGGAGTTCACCGCCGAAGCTGGCCCCGGCGATTTCATCTTCATCCCTCCCTATGCGCCGCACCAGGAGATCAACGCGCTGCCAGATGAGCCGCTGGTCTGTGTGCTGGCGCGCAGTGGCCAGGCGCCAGTCGTCGTCAATCTCGACATCACGCCTGCCGAGCCGCCCGAAGAGGCTGCCTGGGTTGATCCCTGCCACCCACAGCTAGCGGAGGAAGCGTAGCCTGCTGGGCGAGCTCTCACCCCCAGCCCCTCTCCCAGCGGGCGAGGGGAGCCGGAGGCGTTCCCGCTTGCCGCACAGGTTCCCCCTCTCCTTGCAGGAGAGGGGGACAGGGGGTGAGGTCTGGCCACGCTAGCGCACGCTCTTAATCGGCAGGATGGAGAGCGCCGCGAGCAGCACCACGCCCGTCGCCATGAAGAAGAGCGGCTGGAAGCTGCCGAAGATTGGCACGAGGATGCCAGCGGCCAGCGGACCAATCGCTCCGGGCAGCGCATTGGCGATGTTGAAGACGCCCATGTCTTTGCCGCGATCACGCGCCGAGGGCAGCACCTCCGTCAGCAGCGCCAGGTCCACGGCGAGGTAGGCGCCGAAGCCCAGGCCGACGATCACGGCGGCGATCAGCACGGCGGTCCAGTCCGTGACGAGCGCCAGCAGCAGCAGCGCGATGGCGATCATGCAGGCGGAGATGATGACGAAGATTTTGCGCCGCTGGAAACGGTCGGAGAGATAGCCGCCGATCACGCTGGAGAGGACAATCATCGCGACGGCGATGATTTGCGCGATGGCGACACTGGCGGCGGGATTGCTGACCTTCACGCCGTACTTGAGGTATTGAAAGAGCAGGCCGCCGACCGTCGTGTTCCAGCCGACGTTGACGAGGAAGCGCGAGAGAAACGCCCAGCCAAAGTCCGGATGCTTGCGTGGGCTGATCCAGAAGCCGCGCACGAACTGGCCCCAGCGGAAGGGCGCCACCGCCTCGCGTGGCAGGCGGGCGTCGTGCAGCGTGAAGCTGAACAAGATCATCACGACGACCAGCGCCACAATCAGGATGTAGTAGCCAAGCTGAATGTTGGTGACGAGCAGTCCGACGACGACTGCGCCCAACACCGTAGCCACTGGCAGCGTGAGGCCCACGAACGCCGAGACGAACCCGCGCTGCTGCTCGGGCGCCTTGTCTGGCACGATGGCGGTCAGGGCAGCCAGCGCGCCATTGACAATTAGCTGATAGAGGCCGTAGCCGACGAAGAGCAGCGCGATGCCAGTGGCGTTGGCCATCAGCGCCAGCGCGCCCGCGCTCAGCGCGGCGCAGCCGATCAGCCAGGGGATGCGCCGCCCAAAGCGCGAGGTGGTGCGGTCCGAGAGCGCGCCGCCAATTGGATTCGAGAAGACCGAGAGCAGCGCGCCGCCAAAGAGAATCAGCCCATTGTAGAGAATCTGGCGCGAGGGGTTGGGATCGAACCGATCAATCTGTTCAGGCAAAAGGATGTTCGTGACGGGCTGCATGCTGAACCAGAGCGCCACGTTGGCGAGGCACAGCATCAGGATGAAGCCAAAGCTGAGGCGCTTGGTTGGCGTGCGCAGCGCTTCGGGCAGGGTCGCCTCCGCTGCGCTTGCCACGTCGGTCGCATCGGTCGGATGGGTCGCGTCGGTCGCCGATGTCAGGGGGCCGGGCGTGGGTGAGTAGGGAGTCTCCGCCATGGGCGCTCTACCTCGCTCTCAGGGGCATCGCCGCGTCGCTGCGGTCCGTCCAGCCTGCAATGAGGCGCTCTCCACTGAGCGCCGCCGTTCGCCGTGCCGTGAGCATATGCGGGGGGCTGGCTGCTGTCAAGCGCAAGAGTGTTCACCTGTGCGGCGGATGTGTGGCGCCGCTCAGATGGGACATACATCTCCCACTGAACTGATGAGGTTGCCTATGCTGTTTGACCCGTAGCAAAGAGTCGCAGATTTGTTATGTCTTCTTCAGATGGCCTCAAGCGACCAAATATGTCTGTTGGTCGTATATCATATTGCTACTGATGACCTTAAAGTGGTTTGCCTGTCCCGGTGAACCGCATCTATCCAGAGTATGGTGAAAATGCTATGGCAGACGAAAGCTATCTTAACATGTTGCTTGGTGGAACCAACACATGGAATCTTTGGCGACGAACTTGCCTAAACCGTCGTCTTGACCTGACTGAGGCATCTCTAAGTGGATTGCCTCTTGGTGGAGTGGACTTGAGGAATGTCAATCTACATGGCGCAGACTTGAGCGACGCGCAGCTGAGCGGTGCACATTTGAATCAGTCGGACCTGAGCGACGCCAACCTGACTGGGGTAAATTTGAGTTGGGCAGATCTGCGCGACGTGAAACTACGGTTTACCAGCTTGTCTGGGGTAAACCTCACAGGGGTGAACCTGAGCGGAACACATCTGATCGAGGCAGATTTGAGCTTTGCAGAATTAAGTCGGGCAGACCTGAGCGGGGCGAA
>JAICSR010000410.1 GCA_025936795.1 Ktedonobacterales bacterium
CAGCCTCAACGCTGATGGCCGCAACATCAACTCCACCACCTCTGATGCGCTGGGCGATCTCGCCGGGCAGAGCACATTCCACAGCAACCTCGTCACTGTGCGTCCCGTCGCGCCTGCCGAGACGGCCAGCGCCAGCGAATCCGCTGCAACCGCCGAGGCCGTACCGGTGTTTCACTCATAGGCGCGCACGCTAGCGCGCCCGTGGGCTAGCGTGCGCTGCCCGCCAGTGAGGGAAGCGAGAATATCGCTGTGAAAGCGCGCGACCTTGGGGCGCTTTTTGCGCTCGCCGCATTGTGGGGCGGAGCATTCCTGTTCATCCGGGTAGCGTCGCCTGCGCTGGGGCCAGTTCCGCTGGCGGAGGCGCGGGTGACGCTGGCGGGCCTGGCGCTGCTGGTCTACGCCGTCGCACTGCGCGCTGACCTCGGTCTGCGCCGCCGCTGGAAGAGCTTTCTGGTGATGGGCGCGCTGCAAGCCGCTATCCCCTACACGCTCATCAGCACCGCGGAACTGCATCTCAGCGCCGGGCTGGCCGCCATTCTCAACGCGACGACACCGCTGTTTGGCGCGCTGGTCGCCGCCGTCTGGCTGGGGCAACGCCTGAGCGTTGGCAAGGGCGTGGGCCTGCTGATTGGCCTGCTCGGTGTCGCCGCTGTGACCGGCTGGAGCGCGCTGCCCTGGACGCTGACGACCGCGCTGGCGGTGGGCGCATCGCTGCTGGCGGCGTTCTCCTACGGCATCGCAGGCAACTACGCCCGGCGCGCATTCGCTGGCGTGGCGCCGCTGGCCTCGTCCACCGGGCAACAACTCGCAGCCGCCGTATTGCTCGCGCCCTTCGCGCTGCCCATCGCTGGCGTCAGCGCGCCGTGGACCCGTCTCTCGCTCGGCGTCGCCTGGGCGGTAGTGGCGCTGGCGATTGGCTGCACGTCCATCGCCTTCCTGTTCTACTTCTACCTGATCAACAGTGTCGGGGCCGTCTCGACACTCAGCGTCACGTTTCTGGCGCCTGTCTTCGGCCTGCTCTGGAGCGCGCTGTTCCTCGGCGAGCGGATCACGCTGGGAACCGTTGGCGGGATGGTGATCATCTTCGCGGGTGTGCTGCTGGTGATGGGCGCCCGCCTGCCCCGCTGGACGTATCGCCGCACGCGCGCCGCGCTGGTGGACGCTGCGCCTGCGGAATCCGTTGAGTCCATTGATTCTATCGGATCTATTGAGAGCAGCCGATGAGCGCGCTCCGGCCCAGACGCGATACGCGCGCGGCGCTACGTCCAGTCTGTTCGGCGCCGCTACAGGAGGAGAAGATGCCAAGCGATGAGGCGCTGGCCGCTGCGCTCGCAAACGATCTCGACAGCGCATTCGAGGCGCTGGCGCTGGCCTGGGAACACCGCCTCTACGCCTTCGCCCTGCGCATGACGGGCCGCCCGCGCGACGCCGAAGAACTGGCGGAGGAGACGCTGGTGCAGGCCTGGCGCGCGTTGGTGGGCTATCCGCCGGAGCGACGACGGGCGCTGCGCCTGCGGCCCTGGCTCTTTCAGATCGTGGCCAATCTGGCGCGCAACCGCGCACGCTCAGCGCGTCGCAACGAGACGCTCTCGCTCGACGTGGAGGCCCCAGGCGGCGCTGAGGAGCCGAGCGCCGCGCACGCCGCCGAGCGCATCGCGGATGATGACCCGCTGGGCAATCCGGAGGCGGCGCTGGCGCGCGAGCAACGGCTGGCAGACCTTGCGGCGCTGCTACTGACGCTGCCAGCGACCCAGCGCGAGGTGGTGATCTTGCGGCATGTGGAGGGCATGGGCTACGCGGCCATCGCCGAGGTGACGGGCGAACCCATCGGCACAGTCAAGTCGCACGCCAGCCGTGGCGTGGCGCGCCTGCGACTGGCGCTCGAACGTGAGCGCGTCGCTGCGGCGCAGGAGGCATACTCATGAAGAATGACGACGAGCGGGCGGGTCGCTCAGGCGCTCTGACCACAGCGCGCGGCCTGCTGGCTGACTGCCGTGCGTTGGGTGACGCACAGACGTCAGCGCCGATCGCAGAGGGCGCGCTGATTCGCGCCGGGCTGGCCGACGCCTATCTGACCATCGAGACGCCGCTGGGACTGGTCTACGTCGCCTGGAATGCGCGCGGCCTCTCCGCCGTCACACGCGCCGAGTCCGCCGCCGCCTTCGAGGCGAAGGCCTACCGGCTGCTGGGACGGCGTGTCTATCACAACGCAGCGCCACCGCAGCGGCTCGTGGATGCGCTCTCCGCCTGGTTGGCCGGCGACGAACACGCTCCGCTCAGCTTCGATCTGCGCGGGCAGACACCGTTTATGCGCGCCGCGCTGCTCAAAGCGCGCGAGATTCCCTATGGCGAGGTGCGCCCCTATAGTTGGATCGCGCGCGAGATTGGGCGGCCGGGCGCGGTGCGCGCTGTTGGCACGGCGATGGCGCGCAACCCGGCGCCGCTGTTCATCCCCTGCCACCGCGTCGTGCGCGCCGATGGTCATCTGGGCGCCTATGGTCTGGGCGGGCCAGCCTCGAAGCGCGCGATCCTCAGCGCCGAGGGGCTGGATGTCGACCAGCTCGAAGCGCTGGCGGAGTCGGGTGTACGCTATGTCGTCAGCGAGAGTGGCGACAGCTACTGCTATCCCACCTGCCAACACGCCTATAGCATTCCCCCGCAGCGCCGCATCACCTTCGCCAGCGAGGCGGAGGCCCAGCGCGCGGGCTATCGTCCCTGCAACGTCTGTCGCCCGCCCGAAGCGCAGCTGGCAAGCTGAGGGGCCACTGCGCTCAGTGCAGCACCGCGTTGCAGATCGCTACCACTGAGGCGACAATCTCGCGCATGTCAGTCGTGACCATGATGAGGCGCTGAAGCGGTAGCGCGGTGTTTGGTTCGCTGCGGGTGTGGTGCTTCAGCCGGGCCTGGATGACGGTGTAATAGGACGCTACCTCGGCCTCACGCTCCAGCAGCATGCGCGCCTGGGCCAGATCGCGCGCCGCCGTCACCAGAAATGCGCCGCGCATCTGCTCGTAGACCAGCGCGATCAGCTGATTGAAGATGTCGGAGGTGTTGAGCGCCAGACGGCCTAGCGCCTGCTCGCTTTCCCCGCCAAGGGCATGCGCCTGCTCGGCGATGTGCGACGAACGTTCGGCGATGCGTCCATACTGGCTGGCCGCCTGCTGCAATTCGACGATGCGGCGCAGATCGTCGCCGGTGGGGTGATACTGCAAGATGGTCGAGCGCGCCTGCTGTTCGAGCACGGTGGTCGAGTACGCCACCCATTGCTGCGACTCAGCGATGAAGCGCGCTGTCTCCGGGATCAGTCCGAACAGGTCATGGCAAGCGTAGCGGAACATGTCACTGACGACGATCCCCATCTCCGTCGTGTCACCGGCCAGTCTGCCAATCGCATCAGGAAGTTGGTCATCTGGTCCTGCCGTCTGCGCCATCATCTTCGCCTCATCATCGCAGTCGTCGCATGGCCGTGTCACCGGGCGCGATTGCCCTGGGTCCGCCATGCCGCCCTGCGCTCCGGCAAGCAATCTGCGTGCCAGATTGCTTGCTTCTCGTATGCTTCTCCATCGAAGCCATTCGCTACACGTCGCGTCTATGCGC
>JAICSR010000009.1 GCA_025936795.1 Ktedonobacterales bacterium
CCACGCAGCAGCGCCTCGGCAAACTTCACGGCCTGCTCGGTGCTGATCTTGCCGGGCATCGGCGGCTCGTTGGGGTCCACCACCGCCTGCACCAGCGTCGGGCCTTTGTGGGCCAGCGCCTCGCGCAGCACCGACTCCGCTTCATCGGGCCGCTCGATGGTGTAGCCAGCGCCGCCGCAGGCCTTGGCGAACGCGGCGAAGTCTATCGGCTGTAGCTCCACGCCAAACTGTGGATTGCCGTTCAAGACCATCTCTTCCCACTTGATCTCGCCCAGCACGTTGTTTTTGATGACCACGATGGTCACATTCAGGTTGTATTTGACCAGCGTGATGAACTCGCACATCAGCATCGAGAAGCCGCCATCGCCCACGACCGCGACCACCTGCCGATCTGGATAGGCAATCGCCGCGCCCACGCTGTAGGGCAGGCCATTGGCCATCGTCGCCAGCGAGCCTGAGAGCGAGAACTGCATCTGGTCGCGTATCTCGATGTGGCGCGCGGTCCAGGTGGCAATCGTCCCACTGTCCGAGGAGACGATGGCGTTGTCATCGAGCAGCTTGTTGAGCGTGTGCGTCACCACCTCTGGCTTCATCGGCATATCGCCGCGCGTGCCACGCTCGTCCATCAGCTTGTTCCAGTCGCTCATGCGCTTCTGCGCAGTCTCCAGAAAGCTGCGGTCCGTCTTGCGCTGAATCAGCGGCAGCAGCGCCTCCAGAATCAGTTTGCTCTCACCCAGCAGGCCAATGTCGGCGGGATAGCGTAGGCCGATGCGCTCGGCGAACAGGTCAATCTGCACGCACTTGGCGGCGCCTGGATTGGGCAGGAACTCCATGTAGGGGAAGCTGCTGCCGATGATGATCAGTGTGTCGCACTCTTTGAGCGCGTCCTGTGAGGGGGCCGTGCCGAGCAGGCCAATGCCGCCAGTGGTGAACGGGCTGTCATCTGGCGTCACTGCTTTGCCGAGCAGCGGCTTGATGATCGGGCCAGCGACCGTATCGGCCAGTTGCAGCACTTCCGCGCGCGCGTTCAGGCAGCCGCGCCCCGCCAGAATCGCCACCTTCTTGCCCGCATTGATCAGGTCAGCCGCCGCTTGCAACTGCGCCTGCGCGGGCGTCGGACCCTGGCGGACGTAGATGTCGGCGCTGTGTTGCGGAACATTGGCGCTGGAGCGTTGCTCGTCAGAGATTGTCCACTCCTGGATGTCTTTCGGGATGGTGATGTGCGAGACTCCGCGCTGCGCCAGCGCCGTCTTGATCGCCTCGTCCACGCAGTTGACGACGTGGGCTGGTCCCATCACGCGCTGATTGAAGACAGCGACATCCATGTAGAGCTTGTCCAGATCAACGTCCTGCTGATAGTGCATGCCGATGAGGTCATGAAAGGTATGGCCCGTGATCGCCAGCACCGGCTGGCCGTCGCACTTGGCGTCATAGAGTCCGTTCAGCAGATGGATGCCGCCGGGGCCAGAGGTGGCCAGGCAGACGCCCAGGCGCCCGGTGTATTTGGCGTAGGCGCAGGCGGCGAAGGCTGCTCCCTCCTCGTGGCGCACCTGGATGAACCGCATGGTGTCCTGATGTGTTCGCAGAGCCTCAAAGATGCCATTGATCCCGTCGCCGGGAAAGCCGAAAATCGTGTCCACGCCCCAGGCGCTGAGCCGCTCGATCAGGAGGTCAGCCGTTGACTTCGCCATGCACGTATCTCCTTGCGTTCTGTCCTCGCATGCGCTCTAGCTACTACATGTTCACCTCACTACGGGTAGCAAGACGCGCGCCAGCGCGGGCAGACGGCCAGCGGCCTTGAGGAGCGCGCGGCTCCCCTCGCCCGCTGGGAGAGGGGTTGGGAGTGAGGGTTAGCCCAGGCGAAGGGCAACGATGCGGGGAGGGTGACTCGCAGCCATGCAGGACGAGAGCAGGCGAACAGCGATGCAGGTGAACAGCGGTGAGGGATGAAGGGGCGAATCTTTCCGACGTCGTTGGATAGTGCAAGGCGTCGGCTGGCGGAGCGTCACCGCCAGCCAGTAGGGGCTACTTCGCGTCGCTGGACGCGGCCTCAGGCGGCATTGGCGTCAGGCCGAGCAGCGTGCGGTCGGCGTCGGTCGCACTATTCTCGATCAGCGCATCGAGCGCGCGGGCTAGCTCCGGATCGTTGCCCTTGCTCGCCGCTGGCCCAATCTGGGTAATCCAGGCGAGCAGCTCCTGCCGTCCACGGAACGACCCTTGCACTTCTTCCAGCGCAAAGCTACCGGGCAGCTTGTAGGCTCCTGATTCCGACGCTTCCGCCTCCTCCTCACGCCACTCGCCAGCCTCCGTCGAGAGCACGGCCAGCGCCTCTTCCATGGCTGCGCGCCAGCCACGCAAGAACGCTTCACGCTCCTGTTGTGTCGCCATAGCACTCTCTCCTTTGCGCGTCACGGGGTCGCGCCGCTCGGTGGCGTCGCGCCGCAGATGTCGCGCGTGCAGGGTATCCGGCGGCAAATGCCCCACCTGTTGATCGTTTCGCTGGTCTCGCTGGTCTCGCCAGTCTCCAGGATGCTCCCAGCGCCCATAGGGTATCAGATTTCACGCTGCTGTGCCAGAGTGATTGGGGGCATTCGCCTTCTCGGCGGCGATTTGCACTGCGCTCGCACACATCTGGCCGCTTGCCCGGCTGGGCTGGCGCCGAAATTGCCACGCCTCACGCTGGAGCATGCGGTCCAAGGACCAGGACAGGCGCCAGCGGTCGCCCTACACGCATGCAGGCAAATAATGAGGTAGAAGTGATGCCACCGACGCCGCTCCCCACCTATGCGCAGCTCGAACCAGTCGGCCAGTGCAATTTGCGCTGCCAGATGTGCGCCATCCAGTTTCGCGAAGACGGGCCGCCCTATGGCGCGCTCGCCTTCATGTCGTTTGAGCGCTTCGTCCAGGCGCTCGATGCGCTGCCAGGGCTACAGGAGCTGCACCTGCAAGGCCTGGGTGAGCCAATGATGCACCCACGCTTCTTCGAGATGGTCGCGCTCGCCACCGCGCGCGGCATGCGCGTCACGACCAACTCGAATGCGACGCTGCTCAACCAACGCCGCGCTGACCGCTGCGTGACGAGCGGCCTGGACTGCCTGCATGTCTCGCTGGATGGCGCCACCGCCGCGACCTACGAGCGCATCCGCGTGCGGGCGCACTTCGACCGGGTGACGGCGAATGTCGAGCGGCTGCTCGCGGCGCGCGAGCGGCTGGGCGCGACCACCCCACGTCTGCGGCTGGTGATGGTCATCATGCGGCAGAATCTGGACGAGCTGCCCGCCCTGGTGCGGCTGGCGCATCGCTGGCAGGTGGAGGGAATGTTTGTGCAGCATCTCTGCCACGACTTTGGCGAATCCAGTCTGCCGAGCCGCTACCGTCCGATGCGCTCGTTTGTGGACGAGCAGACGCTGCTGCACGAGGATGCGCAGCGCGTGGAGGCGGTCTTCGCCGAGGCTCGCGCGGAGGCGCATGCGCTTAGCGTGGACCTCCGGCTGCCCAGGGCGCGGCCCGCTGTCCATCCGCCAGGGACGCCGGGACGCATGCGCTGCGATTGGCCCTGGCGCGGCGCCTATCTCAGCTACGACGGCTACGCCATGCCCTGCTGCATGGTTTCGACGCCCGACCGCATCAACTTCGGCTCCATCGCCGAGCAGGGCTTGGCGGACCTCTGGAACAGCCCGGCGTATGAGACGTTCCGCGAACAACTCGATTCGGATGAGCCGCCGGAGGTGTGCCGCTCCTGCGCGGTCTATGCGGGCATGTTTTAGGCGCGGGAGAACGCAAGGAATGCGACGACTGACGGCCTGACCTGCTGGAGGATGCGCATGGCGAGCGTGGATGTGCTGATTGCGACCTACAACCGACCGGAATCGTTGATTCTGACGCTGACTGGTGTGGCGACCCAGACCTTGCGCGACCTGCGCGTGATCGTCGCCGACCAGAGCGACGAGCCGGTGGGCGAGCGGCAGACCATCCTGACGTTGCGCCGGGTGATCGAGGCGCGTGGCGGCATCGTGGAGTGGCATACCCGCCCGCAGGTCCACGGCATCGCCGAGCAGCGCGACTTCCTGCTGAGACGCGCCCGCGCTGATGCAGTCCTCTTTCTGGATGACGACGTGCTGATGGAGCCGCCCGTCATCGAACGGCTGCTGGAGGCGCTGCGTACTGAGGGCTGCGGCTTCGTCGGCGCCTTTCCCGCTGGTCTCTCGCATCGCGACGATGTGCGCCCAGCGCAGCAGATTGTCCAGCGGTGGGCGGGGCGCGTGCGGCCAGAAGTCGTGGAGCCGGAGTCGCCCGCGTGGGAGCGCTGGCAACTGCATCGCGCCGCCAATATCTACCATGCCGCGCAGCGCCTCGCGCCGGGCGAGCGCATCCTCTACAAGGTCGCCTGGCTCGCCTCGTGCATCCTCTACGACCGCCAAAAGCTGCTGGCCGTCGGCGGGTTCTCCTTCTGGCAGCGGCTGCCGCGCTTCCACTCTGGCGAGGAGGCGCTCGTCCAGAATCTGCTGATGCGGCGCTGGGGCGGCTGCGGCATGCTGCCCTCCGAGACGTATTACGCCCAGGTTCCGACGACGGTGCTGAATGCGCGCGGCACGGTTGATGGCCACGCGCTCGACCTGTTGCCTGAGATGGTCGCACGCTATGTCGAGCCGTTCGTCGGCGCTACGACAGCAAGCGATGGGGCCGGGATGGCGCAAGAGATGGCGGCAGAGGAGCCGCCGCCAGCGCGGGCGAGGTAGGGCGCAATGCAGAAGACCATACATGGCGACCAGCGTGGCGACCAGCGTGGCGACCAGCGTGGCGATCAGCGTGGCGATCAGCGTGCGCAAGGGCTGCTCGCGCGCCTGCCCGAACCGCCGCGCAAGGTGGCATTGCTACGCGCTTCACGGATCGGTGACTTTCTCTGCGCGACGCCAGCCTTTCAGGCATTGCGCGCTGCCCTGCCCGGCGCTGAGATCACGCTGATCACGGCGCCAATGCTACGCGATCTCGTCGAGCGCTCGCCGCAGCTTGACCGCTTCGTCGCGTTCCCCGGCTTCCCTGGCATCGCCGAGCAGTTCTTCGACGCGCGGCGCACAGGCGCGTTTTTGGCCGAGATGCGCGCTGAACGCTTCGATCTGGCGATTCAGATGCAGGGGTCAGGCGTCTATTCCAATCCCTTCACGCTGTTGCTGGGCGCGCATGTGACCGCCGGGTTCATCCGCCAGGGTGATGAGCCGGGGCTGCTGGATGCGGCGCTGCCCATCCCTGAGCGCGGCTCCGAGACGCAGCGGACGCTGGCGCTGGCTGCCTTCCTCGGCGCCGCGCCGCAGGGCGAGCGCACCGAGTTTCCCCTGCGCCCAGAGGATCGTGCGGCGGCTGAGACGTTGCTGGCAGGCGCGCAGTCGCCACTGATCGGGCTGCATGCTGGGGCGCGTGACCGTGCCCGTCGCTGGTCGCCAGAGCGTTTCGCGGCGGTCGGCGCCGCGCTCTACGCGCACTGTGGAGGGACCATGATCCTGCTCGGAGACACCACAGCCGCCCCCGCCTCGACGCGCATCGCTCAGCGATTGCACGCTGCGGGCGTCCCGTGTCTCGATCTGACCGAACAGACGACGCTGCCGACGCTCGGCGCGGTGATCGCGCGGCTCACGCTGCTGGTCACCAACGATTCGGGGCCAGCGCACATCGCCTATGCGCTCGATACGCCGTCGGTCACGATCTACGGCGGCGCGAATCCAGAGGCGTATGGGCCACCGGCGCATGGCCCGCACTGGCTTGCCATCCACCCCGTGCCGTGTCGTCCGGCTGACGCGCTGACATGCCCAGGCTGCGCCTACTCCTACGCCTGCCTCGAAGGTGTCACCGTCGCCCAGGTCGTGACGCTTGCCGAGCGTGCGCTGAACCTGATGACATGGCGCGCGTGACCTCCATCTAGTCGGTTACGTTCGTGGCGCCGTCCATCTGGAGCGCCCCGCCTCTCCGGCGCGTTCCCTGCCGCGCGAGGGCGCGTCTCATCCGGCGCCGTAAGCCGTACCGCTTGGCGAGCGAGCGGGCCAGGAAGCCATAGACGAAGGCTTGCATCGCGAGCGCCACCAGAGAATCGAGCAGCGGCAACAGTTCCCGCTGGGGGATACTTGTTGCGATCATGCGCACTTCACTCTGGATCGCCGCAACATTCGCGGGCAGCAGGTAGAGCAGGAGATAGAGAAACGAGCAGGTCACGCCGACGACCTGTATGAGCGCGTAGCCAGCAGTAATCCAATAAGCGGCGTCGCGGCGAGTGGACGTATCGGTTGGTGTGGTAGGTTCGCGCCGCGAGATTGCCCAGCGCTTGCGACGGAGCGCGGGAAAAAGGCGCCCCCGTAGCGAGACGAGCCATGCGTGGGCGCGCTCGGGCAGGTCGTGGAGTCCCGTCAGGTCAGCGACGATGTGGTACACATCCGTCTTCATGAAGATCTGGAATTCCCAGGCGATGCCGACATACTCCGAGATAAGGAAGAAACGAAGCAGGAGGTGGAGTGGAGGCGCCAGTGGCATGAGATGCGCGTCGGCGGCGGCGAGCACGAGTGCGAGTATCCCTGCCGACGCGGTGTCACTGAGCATGCCTGCGCTATAGATCAGCAGCCGCTCGCGTCGCGGGAGTTTCCAGATGCCGGCAATGCGGCTGACCACAACCAGGTAGAAGAGTCGGCGCCCAAGCGTCAACTCGCCAGCAAGTCCTTTGGCGCGGGCAGTGAGGAGGTGCCCCAGCTCGTGTTTGAGCACCAGCAGCCAGCCTACCACGACGAGCGTCCAGAGATCGATAGTATAGGACGGCGCCCACAGGATGTCGGTCGGCTGCGGGCGGGCGCCAGGATCGAGGAGCAGCGTGAGCGGTCCCGCAACAATAAGCAGACTGACGAAGAGAAGCGTGGGCCATGAGAAGAGCCAGCTCACCCACTCCGGGCGGATGCGCTCTAGCCAGCGTTGGCCAATCACCTGAACCTCGCCAGTTGATTGGCCGTCGATCGTGGCGACAAGCCCCACCTGCGCCAACGCCGTAACGAAATCGGCGACGTCGATATCCTCGCCACACTGCTGGCGGACGGCAAGACCAACATCCGTCACCGAGCCGCCACGCTGCAACTCGCGAATGGCGATGACTCCCGCTTCGGGTAGCGCAATGCAGATGTCGCTAGGCTCGTGACCGACGATCCAGTCCTCGTCCGCGCTCACAGGCTCACGGACGAAGAGCGGGCGGAATGTCACGATGGAGCTGGCCGTCACTGATGGCGGCTCAGCATCGCGCACCGCTGGCACGGCGCTCATTGCGCTGCCCTGCCAGCCGTCGCATCGGCTACATCTGCGTCTGGCTCCGCCTCGTCGCCGCAGCTCACGCCGTCGGCGACGGTCGGTAGCGGGTTTACGCTCGCGCCGCATTCCGGACAGTCTTGATTGCGCGGCAACTCGACCGGCTCCAGTGTGAAACGCTCAACGCTGAGAAGATAGCGCGTGTTATAGGTCATGGGACGGGCAAATCCGGTGATGTGCTTGATCAACTCGGCGCAGATCAGATTGGCGGCGGTCGCCGTCACGAAATGAACGTTCGGATGTGATCGCCACGCTCGGTCACGCGTCCAGGCGAGCAATTCAGGGACGGGATGCGGCTCGACCCGATTACACGCCAGGCAGCTCGTCATGTAGGGGACGACGAACGGCCCGATGTCCGCGACCGCTCCTTGATAGGAGCCTCCGAGGAACGGTATGCCAGTCTGGAGGGCGGCGCGATTCATCCACCTGGGCAAGGTCGAGGGGATATCCGCGCATTGCACCATCAGGTCAGCGTCTTCAACGAGCTCTGCCAGCTGCTCCACCCCTTCGATGCGGCATTCGATCGGCTCGAAGTGAATCTCAGGATTGAAGCGGCGGATCTGCTCCGCAGCGGCGCGCGCCTTTGGCTGGCCGAGGTCGTCCATGTCATAGAGCGTCTGGCGGTTCAGATTGCTTAGCTCGACCACGTCGAAGTCCACGCCACGGATGTAGCCAACGCCCGCAGCAGCCAGGCCCAGCGCGACATTGCAGCCGAGTCCTCCCAGTCCGAGGATCGTTACGTGCGCCCGCTTGAGGCGCGCCTGCATTTCATACTTCTGGGCGCCGCTGGGGTCGAGCGCGGAGAAGAAAAGGATTTGCCTGGCGTAGCGGTTCAGGTCCATCTCCGTCAGTTCGGCGGGCGGCGCCACTGCCGCGTCCTCGATCAGCCCATGCTGCCGCAACTCTTCGAGGTTGTCGGCAACATCCTCCGCCGTGACCTCAGGCCAGCGCGCCTGCAAGCGCACGACAATGTCGGCAAACGTATGCTGTCCATCGAGCAGCGCGAGCAGCAGCAGCAAGGGCTCATCCACCCCTTCGAGGAGCACCCCGCGCTCGCGACCGTAGTGGAAAGCCAGGCGCATCCCTGTATTGGAGTCGGGATCCCAACTCGAAGGCGCTTCCCACGTCGTGAGGTGATGTTTGAGGCTGGGACGCGTGAACGGCATGACATTCCTCCTCTCGGCTCGCCACCGGGCTTGAAACCATCTCCCTGTGACGCTGGCGTAGTCCGTCGTGCGCGGCGCCTTCAGGTCAGTATCACCGCGCTCTGGCCCTGCACACCATGGAGGGCGCTCTCGGCTGGAAGGCCGCTTCGGTACTTTCGGTCCTACAGAAGGGAGATCGGGAGCAGATGACAGTTCCGCGGAGGTCCCGCATCCGTCCCGATCCTTCATTGGAAAGGTTGACACGCGCGTCAGCTGTTGTGAGGCCTGTTACGCGTTGGGATCAATAACGTCTGTACTAAGTCGCGTCAGCTCGGTCTTGGTGAGGACGCGAATCCGCAGCTTCTTCATCCGAGATCACCCCCTTTCTCTTATGATGTGTGCGGCGGGGCCACGACCCAGAAAATGTCCTGAGCGCCCCTGCGAGAACCGCAAGCGGAGTGTACACGCCGCGCAGCCCTGTGCCCACGGAAAGGGCTTGTAAAGCAGTTGTAAAATAGCGGCAGAGCGGCAAGACGCCCCCTGGACGCCTGTTCCGCCGCATCGGTAAGCATTTAAGGAATGAGCGCGTGTGCTAGCTCGTCAATCCTGACCGAGCGGATGATCGAAAGTGCTCCGGCGATGTCCTCAACAAGGATCGGAGGAAAGGATGACCAATGAGCCTGGGAAGCAGAGTACCTTCGGGCGCCTTTGGTAACCGTCTCAAGCAGCATCGGCTCTCGGCTGGATTCACCCAGGCGGAACTGGCCGAGCACGCGGGCGTGAGCGCCTACAGTATCAGCAACCTTGAGCGCGGGGTGGATCACATCCCCCGGCCAGTGACAGTCCGTCTTCTGGCTGACGCCCTTGGCCTCGAAGGCGCGGAGCGTGCCGCGTTCCAGCGGGCCGCAGCGCTGCCAGACAACCCGCGCGCAGCAGCATACCTGCCGACGCCTCCCACACCGCTCATCGGACGCGACAGTCTCGTCGAAGCGGTCATCACACACCTGCGCTTGGGCCAACAACAGACACGGCTGCTCACGCTGACCGGGAGTCCTGGCGTTGGCAAGACACGGCTGGCGCTTGAGGCTGCCGCACGTCTCCAGGCCCGCTTCGCCGAAGGCGCCTGCTTCGTGGCGCTGGCGTCGGTGGCCGATCCCAGCCAGGTGGGCGCTGCCGTGGCGTCCGCGCTCGGTATCTGTGTTGGGGAGGAGCCGATAGCCACAGCGCTAGCGCAGGCGCTGCACGCACGCGAGCTACTGCTCGTGCTCGACAACTTCGAGCACCTCATCCCAGCCGCTCCCCTAGTCGCCGACCTCCTCGCCGCCTGTCCATCACTCAGGGTCCTGGTGACGAGCCGGGCGCCACTCCATCTGCGCGCCGAACAAGCCTTTCCGGTGCTGCCGCTCGAGTTGCCCGATCTCGCCAAGCTGCCGTCGGTCGCCGAACTGGCCCAGGCGCCTGCTGTCGCCCTGTTCGTGGCGTGCGCACGGGCGTGTGCGCCGCACTTCGACCTTACCTCTGCCAACGGCGCCGAGGTGGCTGCCATCTGTCACCGTCTAGATGGGTTGCCGCTCGCTCTTGAACTGGCTGCGGCGCACACGCCACTCCTCCCACCGCATGTTCTGCTGACCCAGCTCTCACACCGACTAGCGATCCTCGCTGGTGGCCCACACGATCTGCCTCCACGTCAGCGCACCCTGAGGGCCGCGCTCGACTGGAGCTACGACCTGCTGACGCCGGGCGCGCGCGCCGTCTTCCGCGCATTAGGCGCCTTCTGCGGCGGAGCGAGTGTGGAGGCCGTCGAGGCGGTCTGCGCCGCGATCATCCCTACACTCGACAGCCTACCATTGCTGGAGGAGCTGGTCGCGCACAGCCTCGCCAGCCTGGAGCCGTCCAATCCTGATGCTAGTAATCCTGATGCTAGTACAGGCATTGCGGAGGAATGCGCGGAGGAGCCTGTGCGGATCAGCCTGCTCGAGACAGTGCGTGAGTATGCCGAGGAGCGCCTCGTGGCGGCCGCAGAGGCGGAGGAGCGTGCTGTACGCGACGCGCACGCCACCTGGTATCGCGCGCAAGCCGAGGCTGCTGCCCCAGCGCTGCAGCATGGGCCGGGCCAGCTCGCCTGGCTTGCGCGACTGGAACGCGAGCGCGCCAATCTGGCCGCTGCCTTCGCCTGGTTGGCCCAACGAGCAGAGGAGGGGGACGCACACATGGCCATGGCAGCGCTGCGCCTCGCGCTGGCCACCTCTCGTTTCTGGATGACGCGCGGTCCGCTGGGGACTGGGCGCGCCTGGCTCGAACGCGGCCTTGCATTGACTACGACGGACGAGCCTGTGGCGAAGATGGACCCACCACCTGTGGCGCTGCGCGCGGCCGCTTTGCATGCGCTGGGGTCGCTCGCCTCCGACCAGGGCGATCAAGCTGCCGCCCGTGCGGCCCTGCAAGAGGCACTCCACCTGCGGCGCGCCGAGGACGATGCGCTAGGGATCGCGGCCACGCTCAACAACCTCGGCCTCGCGGAGCTGACAGCCGGTGACGCGGTAAGCGCCAGGAGGCATTTCGCCGAGGCGCTGGCCCTCAAACGATGCCTCGGTGACGCGTACGGCCTCATCATCACACTCAACAACCTCGGCCTCGCACGGAAGATGGCGGGTGAGTACGAGCGCGCAGTGGTGACGCTGGCTGCAGCGGCGCGGCGGGCCATGCTCATGGGAGACGACCAGACGCGAGCGTGCGCCCTGGCCAACCGCGCTGACGCCCTCCGCCTGCTGGGGCGATTCGCGGAGGCAGAGACAGTCGCCGAGGAGAGCCTGGTTGTGCGCCGCACGCTGGGAGACCTCAACGGCATGGGGCAGGTGACGGGCATCCTGGGGAGCCTGGCCGAGGCGCGTGGCGATACAGAGGGGGCACTGGCGCGCTATCGCGAGGCTCTGGGATACTTCAACGCAGCAGGCGCCCAACCAGGCGCTCTGGAAGCGCTGACGGCGATCGCGCTACTACGCGCGGGGCGAGGGGAGCACAAAAACGTCGTGCAACTGCTCGCAGCCATCGAGGCGACGAGCCAAGCGCTGGGTGTCTCGGTGTGGGATGTCGCAGATCAGTCACGGGCTGCGGCTGCCCTTGAGGCAGCTCGGACCGCCCTCGGTGAGGACGTCTACTTCGCTGCACACGCCGTGGGGATGCGGCTGTCCCTGACGCAGGGGTCCCTCGCGGTGAGTACCGCATAGAGCCTGTCATGAACTTCAGGGCAGGTGGATCAATTGATGCAACAGCAAGCGGGTAAAGGCCAGGAGCGTCACCCTCGCTACGGTTTGAGGCAGCCGTTCGTAGTCCCGCGCCAGGCGGCGAAAGCGCGCCCCTATGGGGCGTCTGATTGCACCGTGCGCGCATCCAGCATCACCGCGACTGACTGTCCGTTTCCCTGCGCGGAAAGCCGCGTGGCTGCGCCTGCTCGGACAGCAGGCGCAGCTATGGCGCGACGAAGGCTCATTCATCGCCGCTGACATCGCAAGGGTACGGTTGGCGCGGAGTACTCATACGTCACTCTACCCCATCCCGATCTCTACCCAATCCCGATGTCGAGTTCATAACAGACTCTAGGCGACAGGAGTCTACCTGCGCCCGTTTTGGCGCGCATCGCATAGAATGCGCATAGAATGAAGCGCAGCGACGCCAGTTCCCCAGCAGCGAAAGTGATGCTCGATGAGCGAGTCCGAGATGCAGCCCAGCGTAGCGCCCAGCGTAGCGCCCGCCCAGGGCGATGCGGTGACGCTGGAGTGGCGTGGCCGCGACCTGGCGATCATCCCACCAGCCGCGCTGGCGGGGCTGGATGACGCTGCGCTGACACGGGAGCTGCTGGGGCCACGCGTGGCGTTGCGCCTGGGCGGGCGGCTGCATGGCGACCGCCGAAACCACTTCCTGCGCTTCCAGCCCATCGAATTTGCGGAGATCAAGGCGGCGATGCTGGCATGGGGCGCGCATCCCCTGCGCGTCGCCTTCGCTGAGCGGCCCGCGCTGCCCTTCACGCCGCGCCCGACGCTCGATACGCGCCCCTATCAGGAGGAGGCGCTGGTGGCATGGCGCGCCGCTGGCAGCCGTGGGCTGGTGATTCTGCCGACCGGCGCGGGCAAAACCTATCTGGGCGCGCTCGCCATCGCCGACGCCAGCGTCTGGACACTGGTGGTTGTGCCGACGATTGACCTGCTTGCTCAGTGGCGACGTGCGCTGATGGAGGCGCTCGATGCGCCCGCCGAGGCCATCGGCGTCTTTGGCGGCGGCGATCACGACATCGCGCCCATCACCATCATCACCTACGAGTCGGCGCAGTTGCGGCCAGATGTGTTGCGCCATTTCGGCCTGCTGATCTTCGATGAGTGTCACCACCTGCCCGCGCCGACCTATCGCCAGATCGCCGAGGGCGCCTTCACGCCGCTGCGGCTGGGACTGAGCGCCACGCCAGAGCGCGCCGACCAGGAGCATCACGCGCTGGAGCGGCTGATTGGCCCAGAGGTCTATCGCCGCCATCCAGAGGAGCTGGCCGCCGCGCGCTACCTGGCTGACTACACTGTCGAGCGGCTGACCGTGGCGCTCTCCGACGCCGCCCGCGCACGCTACGAGGCCGCCCGCGCGACCTATCGCGGCTTCATCGCGCGGCGACGACTGGCGATCACCTCGCCCGCCGACTTTCAGCGCAAGGTGCTCTGGGCCAGCGCCCGCGACCCCGAAGCGCGCGAGGCGATGCTGGCGTGGCGCGAGTCGCGCTCGCTTGCGCTCAACGCCCCAGCCAAACTGACGCTACTCGAAGAGATCTTCGCCCGCCACCGCGACGAGCGTGTGCTGGTCTTCAGCGAATACAATCAACTCGTCGCCGAGGTCAGCGAGCGCTTCGCCATCCCACAGATCACGCATCGCACGGCAGCAGAGGAGCGCAGGCTGATTCTGGAGGGCTTTCGGTCGGGACGCTTCACCAAGCTCGTGACCGGGCGCGTGCTGAATGAGGGGGTGGATATTCCCGACTGCGGCGTCGCGGTGATCGTCAGCGGCAACGCTACCCCACGCGAGTACATCCAGCGGCTGGGGCGCGTGCTGCGGCCCAAAGCCACCCGCGCCACGCTCTATGAACTCGTCAGTGAGGGAACGACCGAGGAAGATGTGGCCCGCCGCCGACGCACGCGGGGCTGACAGAGCGGCCTGGCGGTTGAAACCGCGCCTGAAGGCGGCTCGCGCCGCCACAAGACCCGCCTGCGCGGGTCCAAGATCATAAGGTGGATGTGGGTCCGCGCAGGCGGACCTTGTGGGCTGGAGGCCCTTCAGGCGCGAATTCATTCGCGGGCCGCTCGGTACGTCGCCGCACGCAGCGAGAATAGGGGATCACGAAGACGATGCGACTTGCTCTGGCCGACATTCCCAAAAGCTTCTCACGGCGCGATGGGCGCGTCTATCTGGCGCCGCGCCTACTGCGCCCGCGCGACTTGCGCGAGGAGCTGGCGGCGCTGATCGGACTGTACGAGGCATCGCTGGGCATGCGGCGCGGCGACTTCCCCAACGACCGCCCCGCCGAACTGATCGGCGAGTATCGGCTGGCGCGCAGCCTCAGCATCTGCCTGGGCGAGTGGTATAGCTGGCAGAGCGAGGCGTGGCCCGGCGCGGCGGCTGAGGCTGAGGCGACGGCGCTCGCCGCGCAAGGTATCACGTCGCCGACTGCGCTGCGGCTGGCGCTCTACGACTTCGCCCAGGCCGCCGCTGGCGGCTACCTGCCCAGCGCCGAACGTGAGACGCGACTCGGCGCGTTCGCGGCCTCGCTGAGCATTGCGCGGGCGACGCTCGATGCGCTGCTCGCGCTGGACGACACGCGCGAGGAACGGCTGCGGCGCGCGGCGGAGGCGGCGCCTGACGCAGCGGAGCTGGCGGCGCGCTACAACCAGCGCGCAGTCGAGGCGTTGCTGGCGAACGCCTCGCAGGTGGAGTGGCGTGTGCCACCCGAAGCGGCGGAAGGCTCTGGCGGCGGGCTGGGCGCGGTCGTCAAGCAGGTCTGCTTCCTGGCGCGCCGCATGGGCGTCAACTATGACGTCGCCTTCGAGTATGGCTTCCCCGATCTCGCGCCCGATCTCGCGCCAGCCCAGGATGAACGCGGCGCGCTGGTGGCCGAGCGCCGCGCAGCCTACACGCAGCCCAGCCCGCGCTCGCTCGACGCGGCGGGTCTGCCGATCATCATCACGCTCTACGGTCCGCAAGAGCTGATGGGCGCGCCGAATCAGTATGGCGAGCGGCTGGCGCGGCTCTGTCGCGCGCTGCTCGGCTATCGGCGCGCGGTGGGCGTCGGGGCGCTGCATGGCGCGCTCAGCGGCTGGGCCACCGTCTACCTGCGCGGCGCCCCATTCACCTTTACGCTCGATGATCGCCTGCTGCGGCTGCTGCGGACGGAGACGCTGGCCGATGTATCGGCGGCCATCGGCGCTGATGTCGCCTTCGATTCGCTGCTGGAGCGGCGTCTCTACGAAGATTTCACTGCGCTGGAGCGCGCGGGCGAGACGGCGGGCTGGCGGCTGGAGCGTGAGCCAGAGCCGCTGCTGTTTGGCGAGACGATCCTCGTGCCAGACTTCGCCTTGACCCGCGACCAGCGCCGCGTCTATCTGGAGGTCGCGGGCTACTGGCGTCCTGGCTATCGCGAGCGCAAAGCCCGCAAGCTGCTGGCGCTGGGCGGCGCGATTCCGCTGGTGGTGGCGGCGCCGGAGGATGCGCGTGCGGCGTTCGGGGCGCTGGAGCAAGCGTATCCTTTCCTCTGGTATCGCGGCGAGACGTTGAGCGCTCCTGCCCTGCTGGCCACGCTGCTGCGCGCCTACGACGACTACCCGGCGCGGCTGGCGGCGCTCGATCTGCCAGGGCTGCTCGGCGAGGTGGCGCGGCGCGGGCGCATCGGCGTGGTGGAGGCGCAGGCCGCTCTGCATAGCTACACGCGCGATGAGGTGGCGGCGACGGTAGATGCGCTGGCGCGACAGGCGGCCGCTCAGGGCGTTGCGGCGCCAGAGTGGCTGGAGGGGCTGGGCCTCTGCGCGCCTGCCTGGCTCGATGCGCTGGCTACTGCGGCGCGCGCGCAGGTGGAGGCGGCGGGCGGGCGGCTGCCACTGGCCGCGCTGGGCGCATCGGCTGGCGCATCGGCTGGCACGTTGGCTGGCGCATCGGCTGGCGCGTTGGCTGGGCTGGCGGAGGCGTCGCTGGAGGCGCTGGCCATGCGGGCAGGGCTGCTGATCTCGCGCGCATCGCTCTTCGCCGCCGAAGCGCTGACCCCTGAGCGCGCCGAGTCAGACGCCGCCGATGCCGCACAGGTGGCCCAGACGGCGCTCGCAGACGCCGCCACGAAGGACGCCGCGACCGCCGAACGCCCCCAACGGATGTCCCGCCGCGCGCAACCGCGCAAGGGGCTGAGGCGTACAAGTTCTGGCGTTACATGGAACGCGCCAACGATGTTCCCGCCTGAGTTAGCGGGCGATGAGGACGCAGCCGATCCCCTCACGCCGACCCAGGCCGACGAATAGACGATTCCTTCAATCAACCCACTCTAGCGATCAGGTCCGGGGAGGCATGTGTCATGGCCGACGATGGCGAGCGAACAGACGACAAGACTACTGCGCGTGAGCAAGACGCTCTGCCCGATCCCGTGGACCTGAACGCGCGTCGCGAGCAGCGGCAGGCGGCCAATAATACGTCGCTGGACCCGTACCAGTTGGCGTATGATGACCTCTCCGACGAGCTTGAGCGGCAGGCCAGAGAGATGGTGCGCGTCTTCCGCGAGAATGTGGGCGAACTGGGCGAGCGTGTGCGTCAGGCGGCGGAACATGCCGCGACGCTCTGGAACGAGGCCGCCGAGGCCACCCCGGCTCCAACTAGCGCTGATCCCCACCCGAACGAGTTGCGGGCACGGGCGCTGATGCGCCGCTGGGTGAAGCGCGATTTTCTGGTTGACCCCGACCTACCGATGGCCATGTCGCATCTCGCACTGCGCGACGCCGACATCTGGCGTGTGGAGCTACGTGAGCGCGGCGAATCGCGCAGCATGGGCGACACCACCGAGCCATATACGGGGACACAGCCGAGCGCGCCAAGCCCCATCCTGCCAGTGTGGGATTATGAGTTCCCCACGGCGCCTGAGATCGAGGCGGGCGAGCGGCGTGAACCCGTGCCGGGTTCGGCGATGCGCGGCGCGTGCGAGCGCTGCCATGGGTCGGGGCATCGCGCCTGCGCGCACTGCGAGGGCAAAGGGATGACGCCTTGCCCGGAGTGTCGTGGCCGTGGCAGCAAGGTCTGCCCGCGCTGCCGTGGACGCGGACGCATCGCCGATCCCGCAGCCGAGCGCCAGGCGCGCGCCGCCAAGAGCTACATGCAGGTACATGCCGAGCGGTTTGCGCAGAACGCCGTCGAGCGGCTGGCCGATCTCTCCGAGCGGCTGCGCCAGGACTACGGCGCGCCGCTGCCGCCCTCTGGCGACTGGGCGCCCATGGCCCCCGCCTCTGGCAAGACCATCGCCTGCCCCGACTGCGTAAATGGCGCGCTCCCCTGTGTCTGCAACAATGGCAAGGTCGTCTGCGAGGTCTGCCACGGCACACAGTATGAGCCGTGCCCGGCATGCGCTGGGTCCGGTCAGGTGATTCGCCAGCGTCAGATCGTGCGCCGCTTCGATTCACGCATCCGCACGCGCATCCTGCCGCCGACCGACCCAGAGGCGGCCACCTGGGTGACGGATCAGATGTTGCAGCGCAGCGCAGGTGAGCAGGTCTGGGCGGGCGCTGAGTCGGAACTGAGCGGTCCAGCGCCCAGCAGAGCGCCTGAGCGTGTCTGGGCCGAGGCGCTAGCGCTGAAGCGCGCCTACGACGAGCGCTCAGATGAGGCGCAGGCAGGCGCCGCCGCCGAAGCCGCGACCTCCACAACGCAGGGCGCGGGCGAGCGCCGCATCCTCTCGCGCCGCATCCAGCTGGTGCGCACGCCCATCACGCGCATTGACTATGGCTTTGCGGGTCGCGCCTATTCGGTTGTCGCAGTAGGCCGCGCGGGCGATGAGCGCTTCTGGGCCGACACCTTCCCGCCGCGCTGGAATCGTGTCAGCCGCTTCTTCCAGGCGGTCGCGCGCGACATCGCCGGGGAGAGTGGGCGGCGCGCCAGTGGCGGCCCGATGCCGCACATCGGCAGTGGCCGCGACCGCACGCACATCCGCATCATCGAGGAACCAGCCGACGAGGCGCCAACCGACGCCAGCCGTGCGCCGGAGCCGCCGGAGTCGCCAGCG
This sequence comes from Ktedonobacterales bacterium, assembly GCA_025936795.1. Taxonomy (GTDB): domain Bacteria; phylum Chloroflexota; class Ktedonobacteria; order Ktedonobacterales; family JADMIN01; genus JAKAIY01. The sequence goes on from JAICSR010000009.1 coordinate 17,758, forward strand.
GAAGAGTCGTGAGGTGGGCGGGCTTGCGGCGAGCGGCTGGCGATTGAAATCGCGCCTGGAGGGCGGCAAGCCGCCGCGAAACCCGCCTACGCGGGTTCAGGACGCGCCGAGTCCCAGGCCGCGCAGGCGGCCTTCGCGGCGGAACGCCCTTAGACGCGGGGTTACCCGCTAGCGAACCCGCCGTGCCTGGCATGGGTGGGCATGCGGGCGCCAATGCCAGCCCAGGCGCGTGATACACTGCGCGTGTGATGAATCAGCATGCAACCTCATCAACAACAAGCCAGCGACGAAGTGACGACGACGCCAGCCGACGCGCCCGCGCGCAGGAGTCGCTGCTGGCGTGGTATGCGCGCGAGGGACGCGCTGGCCTGCCCTGGCGCGCCACCCGCGATCCCTACGCCATCCTCGTCTCGGAGGTGATGCTGCAGCAAACACAGGTCGAGCGCGTCATCCCGAAATACCTGGCCTTTCTCGCACGCTTCCCGACGCTGGCGACGCTGGCCGAGGCGCCCACTGCGGATGTCATCCGCGCATGGGCCGGGCTGGGCTACAACATGCGCGCGGTGCGGCTGCAAGAGATTGCGCGGCAGACGCAGCGCGAGTACGGTGGTCAGCTTCCTGCCGCGCTCGACGATCTGCTACGACTCAAGGGCGTGGGGCGCTATACGGCTGGCGCAGTGGCCGCCTTCGCCTTCGGCGCGCAGGTCGCCACGGTGGATACGAACATCCGGCGTACGCTCTGGCGCATCTTTCGTGGAATCGAGCCGACGGTGTGGCCCACGGGTGAGAGCGCCACACGTGAGGCGCTGGCGCTGGCCGAGTGGGCGCTGCCAGCGGGCCGCGCATATGATTGGCAGCAGGCGCTGATGGACCTCGGCGCGACGGTCTGCATGGCGCGGCGGCCTGCCTGCGAGCGCTGCCCGCTGACGGAGTGCTGCGCGGCGTGGGCAGAGGTGGCCGCAGTCACGCTGTTCCCATCGGGCGAGGCGCTGGCCCGCCTGCGCGACGAGCGTGGCGAGGCGCGCACAGTGATCGCTGCGGAGCAGGCGCCAGGCGCGCTGGTGGCGGAGACTGCGGCGCCGTATGCCGCGCCGCGTAGCCGCAAGCGGGCGCAGCCGTTCACGCACACCACGCGCTACTTCCGCGGGCGCATCATCGCAGCGCTGCGGGCGCTGGAGCCTGGGATGTCGCTCGGCCTGGATGAGCTGGGGCCGCTGGTGAAACCGGACTTCAGCGCCGCAGACGATCAGCGCTGGCTGCGCGAGCTGGTGGACGGGCTGGCGCGCGATGGGTTGGCGCGACTCGCAGCCGACGCAACCAATCCAGACGCCGAGCCGCGCGTCACGCTGCCGTGAGCCGCTAGCGTTCGAGTGGTGAGAGAGGGGCGAACCCGTGAGCGATCAGCGCAACCAGCCTGGCGTCGGCGCTGGACAGGGCGCCAGCCGAGACGCGAACCGAGACGCGAGCGAGCGCCCGGCGCCATTGACGCTGGGCGAGGCGCAGCGCGCGGTGGACGCCTCGATCCTGGCGCTGGGGGGCTACTGGCCGCCGCTGGCGCAACTCGCGCGCCTCTTTGAGGAATGTGGCGAGTTGGCGCGGGTGGTCAATCAGACGCATGGGCCGAAGCTGGTGAAGACGAGCGAGACGCAGCGCGAGGCGCGCGAGGAGCTGGGCGACACGCTCTATGTGACGCTGGCGCTGGCCAATAGCCTCGGCGTTGACGCAGAGGACGCGCTACGGGTCGCACTCGACAAGACCGCGCGCCGCATCATTCGCCCGCCTGAGCCACCAGCCGACACCGTCGGCGCGCCCCACGAAACGGATTTGTGATCAGACGCGCAGGGCGGCAAGCCTGATGCGTTGCATGTACGGAGAGGGCAGCCGCCCGCCTCCAGAGAACCGAGACAGGACGAACGACTGTATGAGTGATGAGACAAAGGCGTCAGTCGCAGCGGGCGCAGCAAGCGCACAGGCGCCGCTCGACGAGCGATTGCTCAACGACAGCAGCGGCTACCAGGCATGCTTTGGCTGTGGCAGGCGCAATCTGGATGGCTTGCAGCTCGTCTTCCGGGTGGAGGACGATGAGATCGTCGCGGAATATACACCGGATGAGCGCTTCCAGGGCTTTCCTGGCGTGCTGCATGGTGGGGTGTTAGCGACGATGCTCGATGAGACCCTGAGCCGCGCCGCCGTCTACGCTAGCAAGTGGATGATGACCGCGCGGCTGGAGATTCGCTACCGCCGCGCCGCGCCAATTGGCCAGCCGTTGCGGGTCTCGGCGCGCCCCACGCAGGTGCGCTCGCGGCTCGTCTCGGCGCGCGGCTCCGTACGGCTGGCCAGCGACCCAACCGTGATCTTCGCCGAGGCGGAGGGCGTCTTCATGCCGATCACCGCTGACTATGAGCGCGAGATGGTGAGCCAGCGTCCCGAACTCGCCGATTTCTTTGAGCGACAACCGCGCTAGAAAGTGACACTATGGCGACTGACTTTATCCCCCACGACACACCTCCCAGCATCGAGCGCGTCGTCATTGGCCCAGAGTCCATTCCAGCGCTCGTCGTTCAGCCGCAAGACGCGGTGCGCGCTCACAGCTTGCCCGCCATTCTGATTCAGCATGGCTATGGCGCTGAAAAGTCTGATCTACTGCCACTCGCCAGCTCGCTCGTCGCACAGGGCTTCATCACGCTGCTGCCCGACGCCTGGGGCCACGGCGAACGCTTCCCTGCCAGTGGCCCAAACTGGATGACCCAAATCTCGACAGACTTCTTCATGGAGGTCGTGCGCCACACCGTGGACGATCTGCGCCAGGCCTTCGACTATCTGCGCGACCTGCCCGGCGTTGACGCCGAACATGTGCTGGCGGGCGGCTTCTCGATGGGCGCCATCGCCGCGCTGGTCTATGGCACCGAAGATGAGCGGGTCGCGGGTGTGATCTCCGCGTCTGGCTCGCCGCTGACCGATCTGCTGCCGGTGCGGCTGTTTGGCTCGGCGCCGCCCACCGCCGAAGCGGAGGCCTGGGCGCAGGCGCACGACGCCGCCGCCCACATCGCGGCGCTGGCCCCCAAGCCGCTGCTGATCCAGCATGGGCGGGCAGATGACATGGTGCCAGTCGCAGGCGCGCTGCGGCTCTACGAGGCGGCCATGCCGCTCTACGCCGAGCATCCCGACCACCTCAAGCTGATGCTCTACCCGCATACGCACATGGTCTCCGAGCAGCAGATGCACGACGCGGTGGACTGGGTGGCCGAGTTCTTCGCGTCAGACGAGTAGTATTCCCACCGCGCCCCATTCGGTTGTACACTGACGACCGGAAACGCAGCATGGGGAGGGTGATCGGATGACAGACGAGCAGGGCGGCTTTCTGGCGACGCTACGAGCGCCACTGGTGTATAGCATCCCAGGCATGGAGACCGTGACGGCGCGCCGAGACATCGCCTACCGAGGCGCAGCCGAGAACACGCCGCGCATGGACGTGTACACGCCAGCGAACCTCCGCGCGGGCGAGCGGCGGCCAGCGGCGCTGTTCATCCACGGCGGCCCCATCCCGCCATCGCTGCCACTCCAGGCGACCGAATGGGGTGTCTATCGTGGCTATGGCGCGTTGGCGGCGATGTCTGGCTGGGTTGGCGTCACGTTCACGCACCGCTTCTTTGGCTTCGACCAGCTCGAACAGGCGGCGGACGACATCGCCGCAGCCATCGCCTACGTGCGCGACCATGCGGATGAGCTGAACATAGACGCGAATCGGCTCTGTCTCTGGGCATTCTCTGGCGGCGGGCCGTTTCTGGCCGACGCGCTGCGCGAGCAGCCGACGTTCATCCGCTGCCTGGTCGCCTACTATGCTGTCATGGACCTGCGCCCGCTCGCATCCGAGGAAGAGCTAGCCGATAGCGCCACGTCAGAGACGCTGCGACGGTTCTCGCCAGTGGCGGCTGTGAAAACGATGAGCAAGCTCTCGATGCCCGTCCTCGTGGCGCGCGCCGGGCAAGATCATCCCGCGCTCAACACGTCGCTCGACGCTTTCGTGGAAGCAGCCCTCGCCGCCAACGCGCCGCTCGATGTCTTGAACCATCCGGCGGGCAATCACGCATTCGACACCCGCAACGACGATGCCCGCACGCGGGAGATCATCAGCCACACCCTCGCCTTCATCCGTGCGCGCTTCGAGGAGTGAGACCGAGCTGCTGATGCGCGCGAATCAGATGCGCGCGAATCAATTGTAATGGGGCTGCAGATCTGGAAGTTTGGCATGATTACCCCAGTAAGGGACTGGGACGGTGATGCCACCGCTGTTGACGTACCAATCGGTAGCTTCGCCGCAGTCAAAGAGACTATCACCCAGTGTATCTGAGTACGGATGGTAGGTGGCAATCGCAGTAGTCACCCCATGCCAGGAGAAGCGTAGCGTGAAGGCATGGGATGTGGCAGGCACGAATGAAGGCTTACAATTAATTGCTTGCCCTCTGGTGTTGAGTTGCGCCCACTGTTCGGTCGTGGCGGCATACTCCTGCTGGGCAAACGCTGGATCATGTATCGTCTTGTCATACATGACGCTACCAGAGAAGCCGAAGCCAATCACCTCCACTGTGTCAGGTTGGATACTACGGACGATTATCTCAAATGCCACGAGCACGATGAACACTGCGATGAACAGCATGACCCATTTACGTTGCGCGCGCACAAATGCGCCGATGGACTGCCTGGTGGGTAGCCGTGTGGTTCTCATGTCCTAGCTGCCTCTCCTGGACAGAGTCTCCCGAAGTATTGTTTTCTAGCTGATTGGGCCAGTAGGAGCATCTTCCACATGCTGATACCATGGTCAACGCTAGCTCGCGCGTTGCAATATATGCGCTTGGTCCTTTACTGTCAATATGGTTCTTGCTCGCGTTGTGGCCCGTCGTTGACCCTTTCGGCGGGCCTATGCTACACTCGTTGTGAGCGACTCGACGCATTTGCGCAGACGCCCTGAAGGCTTGAATGGAGCGCTCGGCGCGGCTGGTGAGGCCAGAGCAGGCAGGAGCGCTCCCCACGATACGGCTCACGATACGACTAGACGCGCAAAGAACAGGAAGGGTAGCCATGCCCAAAGTCACCTTTGTCAATGAGGGCAAGACCATCGAGGTGCCAGCAGGAACCTCGCTGCGCTATGCGGCGCTGGAGAACGACATCCCGCTCTACTGCATGTGGTTTGGCCTCTCGAAGCTCGCTAACTGCCACGGCAACGGCCTCTGCTGGACCGATCGCGTGCGTGTCTCGCCCGCCAGCGCCGTCACCGAGCGCAACGTGCTCGAACAGGCGATGAATCAGGTTGGCACGTTCCCGAAGAATCGCAATCCGCAGACGCGGCTCGCCTGCCAGGCGCTCGTCATGGACGATTGTGAAGTCTACACCCGCTGCAAGCCCGCGCGGTCCTAACCCACCGGCTTGCGCTTCAGCGCTCCGCAGGAGTACGTTCGTATGCGTATTGACCGCATCTACGCCGAGGGCGAGGCTATCAACGAGCTTCGGCGGCTCGGCTTCGTGATCAAAGACGCGCCCTATCGTGAGGGACTCTACGAAGTCTCACACCCCGATCTTGGCGGCACGCGTACCTTCACGGTCGCGCAGTTGACCACCTTCGCCGAGGGCGCAGCCAACGTCGAGACGCTGCTGCGCGGGGCGCCCACCACGGCCTAGCAGCGGCATAGCGGCGCCGTCTCGCGCTAAGCTGATCTGACTGATCTGGAAAGGCGGCTTGCCTGTGCGTCGCTCACCGCGCGTCGCCACTCGCTGGCTGGCGCGCTTCGCTGCCGATGAGACTCTTGCCCCACCGCCCGGCGCCGCGCTCGAATCCACAGCCGATGCGACGGAAACGACGGCTGTAGCGCCAGAGCCGCCGACCCTGCCCGCCGCCATGCTCGACACCGCGCGGCAGACGCAGGCGCGGCGCTATGCTCGCCAGCAGCAGCGGCTCTCGCTCGTCAATCTCGGCCTGGGCGCGCTGCTGGTTGGCGTGCTGCTCTTCAGCGGCCTGAGCTTCTGGCTGCGCGACACGCTGGCCGTCGTTCCGGCGTGGCAGCCATTCGCGGGTTGGCTGCCGCTGCGTGTCGGCGCCTACTTCCTCGCGCTCTTTCTCGCGGCCTTCATCATCGGCCTGCCCCTCTCGTACTACAGCGGCTACATCTTGCCGCGCCGCAACGGCCTCTCCACACAATCGCTGGGCGGTTGGCTGGTGGACGAAGCCAAGGGGCTGGGGCTGGGTCTGGTCTTCGAGATTCTGGCGGTGGAGGGCATCTACGCGCTGCTGGCGGCCAGCCCGCGCTGGTGGTGGCTGTGGGCAGGCGTCGCGATGCTCTGCGTGACGGCGCTGCTCGCTAACCTCGCGCCCGTGCTGCTGCTGCCGCTCTTCTACAAGCTGACGCCGCTGCCCGATGGCGAGGTGCGCCGCCGTGCGCTGGCGCGAGCCGCGCAGGCTCACACGCGCGTACGCGGCATCTACAGCATGAATATGAGCGCCCGCACGACGGCGGCGAATGCGATGGTGATGGGCCTCGGTACGACCCGCCGCATCGTCATCGGCGATACCTTGCTCAACCACTACACGCCTGATGAGATCGAGGTCGTGGTGGCGCATGAGCTGGGCCACCAGGTTCACCGCGACATCCCCAAGCTGATCCTCACGCAGACGATCATCACCCTCGGCGGCCTCTATGTCGTCAGCCTGATCCTCGGCGCGACGCTGCGCGCGTTCCCGCAGTATCACGGGCTGGCCGACCCCGCCACGATGCCGCTGATCGCCGCCACACTGGCTATCTTTGGCCTGGTGACGTTGCCGCTGACCAATGGATTCAGCCGCTGGGTCGAGCATCAGGCGGATGTCTATGCGCTGGAGTCCACTGGCATGACGGCAGCCTTCGTCAGCGCGATGACGCGCCTCGCCAACCAGAATCTGGCTGAGGTCGAGCCGTCGCCTATCATCGAATTTCTACTCTACAACCATCCTTCGATTGGCCGCCGTCTCGCATTCGGTCAGGCCTGGGCGCAGCGCTCACCTGCCAGCGACGGCGCAGCGCAGGCGACCCGATGACGGAGGCGCATCTCGCCGATCCCGCCGACCCGCTCTATCCACGCTGGGCGCACGACGAACTGGCGACGCTGGCCATGCGCTATGGCGCCCCGGTCGTCGGCGTCACGCGCGACCGGGCGGCGGCGGGCTACCTCGCGACGATCAACACGCGGCGGCGGCCCGGCGAGGTCTGCATGGTCGTGCGTCGGCGCTCCGGAAAGCTGCTGCTTGCCACCAAAGCGATCTATCCGGCGGGCGTCTATCGCCTGCTCACGGGCGGCATCCATCGCCGCGAAACCGTCTGGCATGCGCTACTGCGCGAGACTGATGAAGAGACCGATCTGACTGTTGAGGTGCGGCGTTTCCTCGCGGTGGCGCGCTATCAGCCGCCCGACGCGCCTGAACCCGACGAGTACGCGACCTTCGCCTTCCTGCTGGATGAGGTGGCGGGCGAGCTGCGGGTAAACGACCCCGATGAGGGGCTGACGGGCTTCCGCGAGATCGCGCCCGCCGAGCTTCCCAGCGTCGCCGACCAGCTTGCGAGCCAGCAGGATGTCCCAAGCGCCGCGCTGGAATCGTCGTACCACGCCTGGGGCCGCTTTCGCGCGGTGATTCATCGCCTCGTCTGGCAGGCGCTCAGCGCAGGGCCGTCTGAGCAGCGGTAGGCAGGCGCGCAGGTGTCGCGTGCTATACTGCTCAGGGCGCCTTCAACCAGCTCCATGCAGCTTCACACCTGCGCTATCCCCTCGCATGTGAGCGGACAAGTGGGCGCAAGCGCGACTGACAGCGCCAATCCACCAACCATTCAGGAGAGCATACGCTATGACCAGCTCGTCCCCGGCGTCAATGGAGACGCAGGAGCAGACCCAGCCCCGCACCTACCTCAACTTCATCGCTGGAGCGTGGCGACCCTCGGCCTCCGGCGTGACCTTCGACAATACCAATCCCGCGCATCGCAGCGAGATCATCGCCCGCTTCCAGAAGTCCACACCAGCTGACGTAGATGCGGCGATTGACGCCGCTGAGCAGGCGCTACCCGCATGGCGCGCCATGCCAGCCCCGCAGCGCGGCGCGATCATCCTGAAGGCGGCGCTACTGCTGGAGGCGCGGCAGGCGGAGCTGGCGCGCGACATGACACGCGAGATGGGCAAGCCCCTGCGCGAGACGATGGGCGACCTGCAGACCGCGATTGACTTCGGCAAGTTCGTGGCGGGCGAGGGGTCGCGCGCCGAGGGCGAGACGGTTCCCTCAGGCATCCCCGACAAGATGTGCCTGACCATCCGCCAGCCGCTCGGCGTCGTCGGTATCATCACGCCGTGGAACTTCCCGATGGCGATCCCCGCGTGGAAGACCTTCCCGGCGCTGCTGGCAGGTAATACCGTCGTGCTGAAGCCCGCCAGCGACACGCCGCTCTCCGCCACGCATCTGGTCGAGATTCTCGACGAAGCGGGGCTGCCCAAGGGCGTGCTGAACCTCGTGACAGGCCCTGGTGGCACGCTGGGCGACTCGCTCGTGACCGATCCGCGCGTCGCCATGATCTCGCTGACCGGCTCGACCGAGGTGGGACGCCACGTCGCCGAACTCTGCGGACGCGATCTGCGCCGTGTCAGCCTGGAGCTGGGCGGCAAGAACGCTATCATCGTGATGGACGACGCCAATCTGGACGAGGTCGTCAAGGCTGTCTCATGGGCAGGCTTTGGCACGACGGGCCAGCGCTGCACGGCCACCAGCCGCGTCATCGTCCATCAGAAGGTGGCCGAGGCGTTCATTGCGAAGTTGACCGAGGCGGCGCAGAAGCTGCGTGTGGGCGATGGCTTGCTGGCCGAGACCGACATGGGGCCGCTGGTGAACCAGGGTCGTGTCGGCGCGGTGCATGAGTACACCGAGATTGGCCAGCAGGAGGGCGCGCGGCTCGTCACCGGCGGCTGCCCGCTGGACGAGGGCGCGCTGAGCGAGGGCGCCTACTACGCCCCGACGATCTTCACCGATGTGAAGGCGACGATGCGCATCGCCCAGGAGGAGGTCTTCGGGCCGTTCGTCTCGGTGATTCCCGTTGCGGACTATGCGGAGGCCATCGAGGTCGCCAACTCGACGATCTACGGCCTCTCCTGCGCCATCTTCACCGAGGATGCGCGGCTGGTCTTCCGCGCGATGCGTGACATCAACGCTGGGCTGGTCTACATCAATGCTGGCACGACGGGCGCCGAGCCGCATCTGCCCTTCGGCGGCACGAAGCAGAGCGGCAACGGCCACCGCGAGCTTGGCCGCAAAGCGGTCGAGGAGTTCAGCGAGACGAAGACCATCTTCGTGTCGTATCCAGCGGTGTAGGCGACCTCACCCCCAGCCCCTCTCCCACGAGGAGAGGGGAGCCGGATGGCTTACATCCCGCAGGCAGCGAGCGTGGCGCGGACGCCTGCGACGCAGGTGGTGAGGTAGTCCGCGCGGGCAGAGGCGATCAGCGTCTCGGCCTCGCCGAGCAGGGCGGCGATGGCGCTGGCGTCGGGCTGCGCGCCGGGATGCCGATAGCGCGTCTGGTGGGCGTAGGCCTCTGCCAGCGCGGCGAGCGAGGTCGGAGCCAACGTCACCATCTGCG
>JAICSR010000419.1 GCA_025936795.1 Ktedonobacterales bacterium
GCAGGGCGACACGGCGAGCTATCTGAATGGCGAGATTGACCACTTCATCGAGGCGGAACTGACGGCGCGCGCCGGACAGCCCATCTAACGCAAGCCAGGAGCGCCACGAGGAGCCAGAGGAGCCAGAGGAGCCAGAGGAGCGCGACCGTGGAGGATACCCGCCCACCAGCGCCGCTGCTGCTCGTCATCAGCGGCCTGCCCGCGACCGGCAAGACGACGCTGGGGCGGCGACTGGCCGCCGACCTCGGCCTGCCCTTCTTCTCGAAGGATGACCTGAAGGAGACGCTGTTCGATGCGCTGGGCGCCGCTGACCGCGCCTGGTCGCGGCGGCTGGGCGTCGCCAGCTTCGCGCTGCTGCGCCATATCACCGAGACGCACCTGGCGGCGCGGCAATCGCTGGCGGTGGAGGCCAACTTCCTCGCGGAGTATGATGCGCCATTCTACCAATCGGTCGCTACGCGGCATGGCGCGCGGGTTGCGCAGGTCTGGTTGACTGCCGAGCCTGCGACCATTGTGCGCCGCTTCGAGCGCCGCGCCGCCAGCGATGAGCGGCATCCCGGCCATGTCGAGCTAGCGCATCTGGGCGAGTTTCGTGCGGCGCTGCTGCGCACGGATGATGCGCCGCTTCCCCTCGCTGGCGCGCTCGTGACGGTGGACACCACCGACTTTGCGGCGCTCGACTACGACGTGTTGCGCCACGCGCTACGCCTGGCGCGCGATGGCGCCGATGGGCAGGGCGAAACGTCTTAGCATGCAGGTCTGACACGGGCAGGCGCATGGGATGCGCCCGGAGCCGACGCCAGAAGGGTGAGGAATTATGCGATTGCCGCGAGGGGCGCAAGGGTTGCGAGGGGGCCAGCGGGCGCGTTCGGCGCCACGCACGCTGATACAGCGCGTTCTCGGACGGATGCGTGGCATCTCGCTCGGCCGCACCCTGCTGCTGTTGGCAGGCGTCTATGCGGCGCTGCAAACCATCACCATCGCGGTGCTCTCGGCGGTTGCGCTGCGCCGCAATCGGCGGCTGACCGAGGCGCGTTTCCCGCATATGGACCTGCCAGAAGTCTTTGTCGAAGACAATCGGCTCAAAATCTACACCTATGGCGCCGACCTCTTCGACGCCATGCTCGACGCCATCGCGTCGGCGCAGGAACACATCTTCATCGAGTCGTACATCTGGAAGGGCGACGCGGTTGGCGAGGAGTTCAAGCGGCGGCTGATCGAGAAGGCGCGCGCGGGTGTACAGGTCTATGTGATCTTCGATGAGTTCGGCAATATCGTCGTGCCTGAGGAGTTCAAGCGCTTCCCGCCGGAGATTCATCTGCTGCGCTTCACGCCGATCAACCGCATCTGGCACATCTTCGATCCGCGCCGCTATGCGCTCGATCATCGCAAGACGCTGGTGGTTGACGGGCGGGTGGCGTTCCTGGGCGGCTACAACATCGGCAAGCTCTACGCCGAGCACTGGCGCGATACCCATCTGCGCATCACTGGCGGCAAAGCGGTGGACGTGGCGGATTCGTTCTGCGACTTCTGGAACGCCCATTCCCGGCGCCGGGACCGCATCAGCCTGCGGTTCCCACTGCAGTTCGATCCCACCATCTCGCTGCGCGACAACAACGCGCTGCGACTCACCTTCCCCATCCGCGATATGTACATCGGCGCGATCAATCGGGCGCAGAAGCACATCCTGCTGACCAACGCCTATTTCATCCCCGACCACATGCTGCTGGAATCGCTCAAAGACGCCTCCGACCGTGGGGTGCAGGTGCATGTGCTGCTGCCGTGGACCTCGAATCACATTCTGGCCGACTGGGTGGCGCGCGGCTATTTTCACGATTGCTTGCGCTCCGGCATCCACATCTGGGGCTATCGCAACGCGATGATTCACGCCAAGACCTGCACGGTGGATGATGAGTGGAGTACGATTGGCTCCGCGAACCTCGACCGGCTGAGCGCGGTAGGCAACTATGAGATCAACGCCGAGATCTACAGCAAGAATGTCGCGCGCCAGATGCGCGAACTCTTCGAGCATGACCAGCGCAACGCCATCGAAGTGACAGCGGAACGCTGGATACGCCGTCCCTGGTATGTTAAGCTCAGCGAGTGGATGCTGGCGCCGCTCCGTATGATGCTCTAATGCACACAACGCTCTCACCCGGAGCGTGACATCGGCAGCGGCCAGATGAGCGTTGCGCGATGCGTGGCAGGCCAGGAGGGCGCGCGATGAAGCTGTATATCTCGACCGATTTCGAGGGTGTGGCAGGCATCGTAGACTGGGACCAGATCATGGTGGGCAGCCATGATTATGAGATGGGTCGCCGTCTGCTGCTGGGCGAGCTAAACGCCGCGATTGACGGCGCCTTGCAGGCGGGGGCGCAGACCATTCTGGTCAACGATTCACATAGCAGCATGCGCAACCTCGATCCAGAGCAGTTGCATGGCGCCGCCTCGCTGCTCAGCGGCAAGCACAAGCCACTCTACATGATGGAGGGGCTGGATAGCTCGTTCGATGCGATCTTTTTCCTCGGCTACCACGGCTCGATTGGCGCGAGCCACGCCGTACTGAGCCACAGCTACAACCCGCGCGCTATCTGGGAGGCGCGCATCAACGGCGAGGTCGTTGGCGAGACGGCGCTCAATGCGCTGGTGGCGGCGCACTACGGCGTGCCGATTGCCCTGGTGAGCGGCGATGAGGTCACCGTGGAGGAGGCGCAGCGGCTGGAGCCGGCGCCGCACGGCGCGATTGTCAAGCGCTCGATCTCGCGCTACGCCGCCGAGAGCCTGCATCCCACGCTGGCCCGCGAGCGCATCCACCAGGCGGCGCACGATGCGCTGACGATGCGCAAGCCCGCCAGCGCGCCGACCTTCCCCCGACCCACCACCGTCGAGCTGACCTTTCTGACCGCCGACATGGCCGAGATGGGCGCCTGGGTGCGTGGCGTCGAGCTAGTGGAGGGCAATGCGCGCGCCGTTCGCTTCGGCGGCGATGATCTGCTCGACCTTTTCCGCACCTTCGTCACGCTGGTGATGCTGACGCGCGGCCTGGTGGAGTAGCGCGCGGGCGGCTTGTGTAGAAAATCACTAGCCTTCGTTTGCCTGATGGGCTATACTGGCGCCGAAGCCTGCACGCCTGTCGCGCTCGTGCGGCGAGCGAGGGCTATTTGACCTGGGAGGTCGTCATCATGCGCGTAACCGGTCATATCCTGGCAACGTTCTTCAAAGCCATCGGGCGCATCATCCTCGCCGCTATCGTCTGTGGGATCATCGGCGCCGGCGTTGTTTTGCTGGTCGCATTCGCCAAGTCGGGCCACCTGGCGCCAGACCTCCTGACCACCATCACGGCCGTCGCGGTCGGCGTTCTCTCGCTCTATGCGGGCGGCGTCACCGTGCTGATGCGCGAGGCGGTGCGCGCGCTGCAAGAGGCCGCAAAGGATGTCGAGCACGACGCTGGCTCGGCCATCAGGGGCGCCGAAGCCCTCGCGCAGCAGGTCGAGAAGCACCTCTAGCC
>JAICSR010000305.1 GCA_025936795.1 Ktedonobacterales bacterium
CTCCACCTGCGTCGCCCACGCCAGCGAACGGCGAGCCGAGACAGCGCGTGACAGAGCGCGCGGCATTGACGCGCGCCACCGCGCAGCGTAATACTGTCGTGGCGGGGTGGCCCCGCCGATCAGCGAGAAAGGCGGCGCCGCTTGAGCGCAACCGCAAGCTTCGAGGAACAACTAGAGAGCTATGTGACGCTGCTGCTGCGGCTCGGCGTCAACCTCCAGCCAGGGCAGAACCTCATCATCAACTCGACCAGCGCGCCGGTGGAAGAGGTCGCGCCAGTGATGCGGCTGATGACGCGCAAAGCCTATGAGCTGGGCGCGCGCAATGTCTATCCACAGTGGGACGATGGCGAGATCGCCCGCACACGCATGCTGCTGGCGCCCGATGCGGCGCTGAGCGATGTGCAGCTGTGGCGCGTGAACTGGCTGGAGGAGCAGTCTGAGCAGGGCAGCGCCTTCTTGTCGCTGGTCGCGCCCGACCCCGATCTCTTCGCGGGCATTGCGACTGAGCGCCTCACCACAGCGCGCCGGGCCAACGCCAGGGCAATGGCGCGTTTCGCCGAGGCGACCAGCAAGCTGGCGCATCCCTGGTCAGTTGGGGCCATCGCTACGCGCGCCTGGGCGCATAAGGCGCACCCTGACCTCAGTGAAAGCGATGCGCTGGCCGCGCTCTGGCGCTACATTTTCACGGCGACGCGCATTGACCGGCCCGACCCGCTCCAGGCGTGGCGCGAACACATCACCCAGCTCAAGACACACCTGGACGATCTGAACCGTCAGCGCTTCACGCGGCTCCACTATCGCGCGCCGGGAACTGAGCTGACGATTGATCTGCCAGCGGGGCATCTCTGGGTCGGTGGCGGCGCGAACGCATACAAGGGCAACACCTTCGTGCCGAACATCCCGACCGAGGAAGTCTTCTCGCTGCCCGCGCGTGGAGGCGTCAATGGCGAGGTCAGCAGCACGATGCCGCTGGAGTACAACGGCGGCATGATCGAAGGCATCCGGCTGACGTTGCAAGATGGGCGCATCGTCGCATACTCGGCGACGCGCGGCGAGGACGCGCTCAAGAGCATCATCGAGACGGATGAGGGGTCGCACTATCTCGGCGAGGTCGCGCTCGTTCCGAACGACTCGCCCGTCAACACGGGAACACCCGTCTACAACACGCTCTTCGATGAGAACGCCGCCTGCCACATCGCTATTGGGCGCGCCTACCCGATCTGCATCGAGGGCGGCGAGACGATGACGCCGGACGAGTTGGCGGCGCATGGTGTGAATCGCAGCGACGCCCATGTGGACTTCATGATTGGCTCGGCTGAGCTGGATATTGACGGCGAAACGGCCAGCGGCGCGCGTGTTCCGGTCTTCCGCCACGGCATGTGGGCCTGAGCGCCCCCTCCCCAACCCCTCCCCCGCTGCGGCGGGAGCGGGGCTTTCTTGTGCGGGGAGGGGGCTTCACAGCGTATTGAATTGCCGGTCGCCTGCGTCACCCAGCCCTGGGCAGATGTAGCCGCGTTCATCGAGGTGGTCATCCACTGCTGCAACGTAGATCGGCGTCGCGGGGTGAGCGCGGCGCAGCGCCACCAGGCCATAGGGCGCGGCGATCAGCGCGAGGTAGCGCACCTGGCGCACCCCCTGCGCGCTCAGCAGATCGAGCGCGTCTATCGCGGAGCCGCCAGTCGCCAGCATCGGGTCCACAACATAGCAGACCTGCAAATTGGCGGCGCGAGCCAGCTGATTGTAGTAGTGGACGGGGCGCAGAGTGCGCTCATCGCGGCGCAGACCCAGATGCCAGACTTGCGCGTCGGGCAGCGCCTGCCGAAAGCCCTCCGCCATGCCCAGCCCCGCGCGCAGAATCGGCGCGATCCCCACGCCGCCGACGAGCCGCTGCCCCTCCATCGGCTCCAGCGGCGTCTGGATGCGCCACGGCTCCGTCGCCAGGTCAGCCGTCGCCTCATAGGCCAGCAGCGCGCCTAACTCGCGTACCAGCGCATAGAACTGCGCGGGTGGCGTTGTCTCGTCGCGTAGCGCGGTCAGCTTGCTCACGACGACGGGGTGCCGCGAAACAGACAGCCCCGGCAGCGCCAGCGCCTCAGCGCGCGTTGGCTGCGCAACTCCGCGCATCGGCAAGCGTGGGTCGTCACCCGGCGTCGGCGCGTTCGGCTCGTTTGGCTCATCGGCGGATGGTCGCATCTGGCTCACCTCTCTGGCGTCGTGACGCGCGCGAGCTTGAAGGAATACGCTGTCTCGATCGGCGTCTCCCACTGGTCGCCGTAGCGCGCGCGCGCCCAGGCCTCCAGCCGCCGCACGGACTCGGCAAAGAGGTCATCGGGAACGCGCCAGGTCAGTGACCAGATGCGGTTGGCGATGTCGCTGAACCCCTCCGCCGGGCTGGCGCCAGCCGTCCAGGTGACCACCTCCCACTCGTCCACCTGCAAGCCACGGCCGCGCGCCTCCGCCAGAATCTGCTTGAAGCTATCTGCGCCGAGGCGATGTGGCTCTGCGCCCAGGCCGCGCATGATCGCCACCCACTGATCCTGCATCGGGTGTTGCGTCGGGTAGGCGCCGAGGCCGTGCGAGACATCCTGCCCCAGCAGCAGCGGCGCGCCAGGACGCAGCACACGCAGCGCCTCATCAAACGCCCGCCGCCACTGAGTCACGAGATGCAGCACATGCACAGCCACCACCGCGTCGAAGGTTCCTGCGGCGAATGGCAGCGCGATGATGTCGCCGATGCGCGCGTCGAGCCGTCCCAGCGAGCCATCTGGGCGCGCGGCGCGTTCCGCAGTATACTTCGCGCGCAGCCGCGCGATCATGCGCTCGGAAAGGTCAATGCCGGTGACATGTGCGCCGCGTTCCAGCAGCGGCAGAGCGATGCGCCCCGTGCCGATGCCGATCTCCAGGACCTCGGCGCCCGGCGCGAGGCTCCCATAGCGCAGCAGCCCATCGGCGATGGTCTGCGCGACCTCCGGTGGATAGCCGCGCGTATCATCGTATACATGCGCTACCTGGTCGAACGAGAGCGACCCTGACCCCTCAGACATTGTGTCGTCTCCTGTCCTGTTGCTCATTGATGCTCGGCGCCATCGGCTGGGGCGGCCTCTGCGCGCCGCTTGGCCAGCCGCGCCTGCGAGAGCGAGTAGCCGCGGCTCCGGTAGATGCGGATGGCGGCGTCATTGTCGAATGAGGTCGTGACCGAGACCATGCCAAACGCGCACTCGACCAGAAAATAGTGTTCGGCAGCGTCGAGTAGCTCCATCGCCACACCGCGCCGCCGATAGGCTGGATGCACCAGCAGCTCGTGGATGTAGCCGACGACAGTCTCTTCTTCGGCGTCTATCTGCGCGGTAGCCAACAACAGCCCCACCAGTGTCTCGCCCGCCGTCTCGCCCGCCGCCTCGCCCGCCGTCCGCTGCTCCACCGCGACCCATAGAATGCCCTGCTGCGCGCGCAGCAGGGCCAGGCTGGCGCGGCCACGTCCAGCGGCGGGAGAGATCAACGCTAGCGCGGCGCTCCGATCATCGCTGGTGGCAGGGCGCACGATCAGGGGCGCCTCTGGTTGTGTCGTCACGCTCTTTCCTCCATCACACAGACGCGCTCTGCGTTCCCCTATCAGTATACGCAATCCGGTGTCGGCTGGCGGCTGATGCCGCGCCTATGGGGCCTTCAGCCCGCGAAGCCTGCCTGCGCACGGCTGGGAGTCGCAGCGGAACGCCCTTAGCTGCGGGTTCACTCGCCCACTGCTGGTTGACGCGGCGTGGGGGCTATGTCTATGCTGGGCAGGTGAGCGTGCGGCGAGGCCGCCGTGACTGATGCCGTGACTGATGCCGTGACGTAAGAGGAGCAGAGCGATGAGCGAGCCTGAGACGACGCCAGCCACACCACGCGCGCCGCTGAAACTGGGCCTGATAGCGGATAGCCCCGTCTTCCCCGGCGATTGGGCCGCGATTGTCGAGCATGTCCGCGTGGCGGATCGGCTCGGCTACGATTCCGTCTGGCTGGGCGAGGCGTGGGGCTACGAACTCTTTACCTCGTTGGCCGACCTCGCCCGCGAGACGAGCCACATCAAGCTTGGCGCGGGCGTGGCGAATGTCTTCTCGCGCTCGCCAGCCGTCATCGCCAGCACCGCCGCCACCCTCGATGAGCGCACAGGTGGGCGCATGCTGCTGGGGCTGGGAACCTCTGGCCCACAGGTGATCGAGCACTGGCACGGCATGCGCTACGAGAAACCGCTGCGTCGGCTGCGCGAGTATACCGAGATCATCAACCGCATCATCGCGCGCGAGCCACTGACCTACGAAGGCGAGGTGTTTCATCTGGAGCGCGGCTTCACCATCCGCTTCCGCCCGCCGCGCCAGCATATCCCCATCTACATCGCCTCGCTCACATCCAGGAGCATCCGCCAGACGGGCGAGATCGCCGATGGCGTGTTGCCGACCTATTGGCCAGCGCACGCCTTCCCGGCGATGCGTCGCCTGCTCGACGAAGGCTCCGCCGCCGCTGGCCGCCCGGCTGGCTCGGTGAAGATCGCCGCCTACATCACCACCGAGGTGCTGCTGGACGAGAGCGAGCGCGCCGCCGCCATCAAGCGCGCCAGTGGTCCCATCGCCTTCTACATTGGGCGGATGGGGACATTCTATGCCGACATGCTTGCCAGCCACGGCTATGCGGATGAGGTGGCCGCTGTGAAGCAGGGCTGGGAGGTAGGTCAACAGGCTGCGCTCGCCGCCGTCAGCGAGCGCCTGCTGGCCGCCACCACGCTGATCGGTTCTGCTGAGGAGATCGCCAGCCGACTGCGCGAGTGGCAGGCGCTGGGGCTGGATGAGCCGCTGCTCTCGCTGCCCCAGGCCGCCCGCGAAACGGTCGCGCCCCGGCTGGAGGCGCTGGCGCAGGCGGTGGGGTTGGCACGCGCGTAGGCGGGTGGGCCGCTAACCGCGAATCGAGGTGGGTTGTAGGCGTGGGGCGGGCGCACACCCCCCCCCCCCCCCCAACGCCGCGTGGGGGGGCGGGGGGGCGGGGAAACCCAAACCCCACCCC
>JAICSR010000315.1 GCA_025936795.1 Ktedonobacterales bacterium
GTGAATCGCCGCGCGCACTTCCAGGATGTCCTGGCTGGTCTCGATCAGCAGCAGGTCTACGCCGCCTTCGATCAGCGCCACTGCCTGCTCGCGATACAGCTCGGCCAGCTCAGCGTAGGTGATATTGCTCAGCGCGGGATCATCTGATGAGGGCAACATGCCAGTCGGACCCATCGAGCCAGCGACGAAGCGTGGGCGCTCGGCGGTTGCGAATTCATCGGCGGCGGCGCGAGCGAGGCGGGCGGCGGCGGAATTGATCTCATGGGTGCGGGAGCCCAAGCCGTAGTCGTCGAGCTTGAGGCGCGTGCCAGTGAACGTATCCGTCTCGATCACGTCGGCGCCAGCCGCGAGGTACGAGCGATGAATCTCGCTGATCGCGTCTGGGCGTGTCACCGCCAGGATTTCCGGGCAGCCATCGAAAGCCGCGCCGCCATAGTCTTCGGCAGTGAGGACGAGATTCTGGATCTGCGTCCCCATCGCGCCGTCATAGATCAGCACACGTCGCCGCGCCTCAGCCAGGTACAAGCTCTCATGCGCCGCGTTGGTCTTTTCGCCAGCCGTCGTGTCCGCCACAGAAGTCAAGGTCAGGCCCTCCCACCCTGGGGCGCCTCATTGCGCCGGGTCAATCGCGCAGGTATCGCGCTTCATTGTATCCCGTGCGGGCGCTTGACGCGAGAGCGGAAAGCGGAAAACTCAGCGGTGTGTCTGCTCCACGAGTGCGGCGACCAGTTCACGCAGGAAATCGGGGATGTCCTCGACGACGCGCCCCCAGACCACGTTGCCAGAGCGGAAGGCAGGCTCATCGGCCCAGGTCGCGCCCGCGTTGACCATGTCGTCGCGGATGCCGCGCGAGCCGGTGACCCGCATGCCCTGCACGATGTCAGCGGAGGCGGCGACCCAGCCCCCGTGACAGATGACGCCGATGATCTTGTGTGCCGCGTGTGTCTCGCGGGTGATGCGCACGACATCCGCGCTGCGGCGCAGCTTGTCAGGCGCCCAGCCGCCTGGAATGACCAGGCCATCGAGCTGCGCGGCGTTGACCTCGCTTGCGGCCACATCAGGTGTCGCCGTCAGGCAGTGCTTGGCCGTCACCTTGTCGTGCGAGAGGCCAATCACCAGCGTGCGCGCCCCCTCCTCGCGCAGACGCATCACCGGAACCCAGAACTCCAGGTCCTCGAATCCCTCGGCGACAAAGACACCAATCGTTTTTCCATCCAGCCGCGCCATTGTTCGACTCCTTCACCGCTTGCGCCTGTCGCAGCGCGCGACCCACCAATGCTACGCGGCTCTGCCCGCAAGATGAGCGCCACCAGCGCATCATCACACACCATGGATGGTAAAGCTGGCGAGCATTGCATACGCCGGGCACATCAGATTGGGCTGGCAGAGCGCCGTCCCTGTGAACGTGATCACGGCATCGCCTGCCTGCGCGACCTGGAAATCCCACACGCAGTCGCCCTGCTCCAGCGCAGCCTGCGCTCCTACTGGCGTCAGCGCGCCGTTCGGCTTCACGGTACCCAGCGTCCAGACATGCTGCCCATCCAGCCGAAACTCGACCACAGCGCCCACTGGCGCAGTCGCCGCGTGGCTAGCGTCGGTATTACGCAACGTCGCGCTCGGCGTCCCGACGCTTGCGCCAGAGCTGCCATCGCAGGGCAGCGTCTTCGCGCTCGATGCTCCCCCGCCGCCAGTCCCACTCGTGGCGCCGCCACCCGTCGCCCCTGCGCTACCACAGCCCGCCACGAGCAACGCAAGCAGCGCCACGAGGGCCACAAGCCAGCGCCGCCAACCATCACCATTTCGACGCATCTCAAATCCCCTTCTGAGCGCCCCATCAGTCGCGTGACAGACGCTCCACGCAGCCCTATACTAGAGTATGCCATTCACCGAGATGACGCGCTACGCTCCAGAAAGGTTCCACAGAATCAGGCGAGCGGCGCACTGCCGACATGACACGATGGGGAAGTAGTATGCAGCGCGAGGTACCGTATCCCAGCCAGATTCCGCTATTCGATGAGCTTATAGGCGAGCGCGTGATTGTGCGCCCGCATCGGCTGGATGACTTTGACGAGCTGTGGGAAGCGATCCAGCAGTCGCGCGACGAGCTACGTCCCTGGCTGCCCTTCGCCGACCAGTCTGAAGAGCAACTGCGCGATTGGCTGGCGCACGTCGTCGCGAAGTGGATCACGCGCGAGCTGCTGGGCATGGGCATCGTCGAGCGCGCCACCGGCCACCTGATCGGCAACATTGGTCTGATGGTGCGCGGCTGGAACATCGGCTCGTTCGAGATTGGCTATTGGCAGCGCACTAGCGCCGCAGGCCACGGCTACATGTCCGAGGCCGTGCGCCTGGTCACCGACTTCGCCTTCGACCACCTCGACGCCAATCGCGTGATGATTCGCTGCGACGCTGAGAACGCACGCAGCGCCGCCGTACCTCAGCGCCTCGGCTTCACGCCCGAGGGCTGCATGCGCCGCGACTTCGCCGCGCCCAATGGCGCCATCCGCGACACGCTGGTCTTCTCGATGATCCGCGATGATCCACGCTGGCCTGCTGCTCCTGCATCCCACTAATCGTCTGGCTCAGGTAGTGACTCGCCCCTTGCGATTGTCCACGCTTCTGGGGTGAGCGCGGCGCTCACTGCGACGAATGCGCGTACAGCAGGGGCTGGGTCTGGCTCACGCCGCCAGGCCAGCGCTATGCGCCAGGTGGGGATATCGCGCCCAGCGAGCGGTCTAAGCGTGACGCCAGGTAAGGCGGGTAGCCCTGGCGAGGCGATCACCAGCGCCACCCCCAGACCACTGGCGACCAGCGCGGTGATCGCCTGCATGTCACCAGTCTCCTGCGTGATGCGCGGGCTGAACCCAGCCATGTGACAGCATGCGATGATGGCGTCATGAATCGCTGGATTGTCGACGCGCGGATACAGGATAAACGACTCCTGCGCGAGCGACGCAAGCGGGGTGCGCTCCAATAGGGCCAGTGGATGTGACACCGGCAGAACCGTCACGAGTGGCTCCTCCGCCAGAACCTGCCAGGCTAGTCGGCCATCGTTGACCGGCAGACGCAGGATGCCGAGATCGAGACGCCGCTCGTCGAGCGCCGCAAGCTGCTCATTCGTCGTCGCGGCCTGTAAGTGCAATGCGACATCAGGATAGATCGCACGAAACGCGACCAACAGACGTGGCAGGAGTTCATAGCTGGAAGAGCTGACAAAGCCGATGTTCAGCCGGCCAGTCTGGCCGCGTTCCGCGCGCTGGGCGTCGCTTATCGCAGCGTCGAGCTGGGTCAGTGTGCGCCGCGCGCCATCGAGAAAGACGCGCCCTGCTTCAGTCAGGTCCACACGCCGATGTGTACGCGCCAGCAGCGTCACGCCCAGCTCACGCTCCAGCTCTCGAATCTGGATGCTGAGCGGCGGCTGGGCGATATGCAGGCGAGCGGCGGCTCGCCTGAAATGGAGTTCTTCCGCCACGGCGATGAAGTAGCGTAGGTGTCGCAGTTCCATGCCGATAATGATAGCCCACAGGTATCAAACATGCCACAACTATATATTGGACACGAGCTACTGGCGCCTGGCACTGTGTAGAAGGACAGCGCAATCACAAGCAGACTGAGTCAGAGGAGAGTATCTACCCATGAGCGGACAGTCTCCACGCACGGTCATCGTGACAGGCGGTGGTACAGGCATTGGCAGGGCTATCGCTCAACGATTCGCCGCCGAGGGTGCGCATATCGTCATCCTGGGACGCCGCCCGCAGCCGCTAGAGCAGACGGCCAGCGACGTGCGAGAGCGCTTTCACACCGCGATAGTCGACTGGCGAACATGCGATGTCAGCGCGCCTGACGACGTGATCGAATTTGTACACTGGCTGGAGAGCGTCGGCATCACAGCCATTGACGTGCTCGCCAACAACGCAGGTGGGATCGACAACGCAGGCAATGATAATTCACTGTCGCAGCGCGCGGCGTCGGCGCTGCGGCTGCTAGCATCCAATCTGGTAGGGGCGTATCTGATGACCGAAGCGCTACTCCCCTACCTGCGGCGTCCCGGTGGCCGCATTGTCAATATCAGTTCAATCGCCGCCGTACGCGGAGGGGGAGGCATGTACTCGGCGGCCAAAGCCGGCGTCATCGGTCTGACCTATGCGCTTGCAGGCGAGCTTGCACAAGAGGGGATTACCGTCAATGCTATCGCGCCCGGCTTGATTCTCGACACCGAGTTCTTCGGTGGCCGCATGACCGACGACCGCCTGAAGCGCACAGTCGCGCAGATCCCGATAGGACGACCAGGACATCCAGCCGACATTGCGGCAGCTGTACGCTATCTCGCCTCGGAAGAGGCGTCCTTTGTCACAGGGGAGGTGCATCATGTGAACGGCGGCTGGGTCTTTGGCCGCTGAAATCGACGCCACGAGCCAACAGCGGTTCCATATCGAACGCCCGCCCCAGCACAGAAGGCGTGGAGCGGGCGCAACCATGACAGGCGCGGGCCACTCCACGCTTAGCGGATGCGGTTGACCGTCTTGCCCATGAACTTGCCAAAGAACTTGTAGGCCAGCTTGCGCAAGAAATAGCGCTCGACCCGCTTGGGATCGCCGCTGGCAAGCACCTCGCCCATGTAGATCGCGCTATCGACCTTGTGAGCGCCACGCGCGACCTTGTGCTCTTGCGCTGCGGCATGTTTCAATCCGCTGGCGGCTCCGTGGCTCTTCTTCGATTGGCCCTGGCTCATCCGCTCGCCTCCTCGTACTTTCGTGCGTCACTCCCATCGGCGGGGCGCAGGCCATCGCGCCTCGCGGCAGATGACCACTGCTCTGCATGGTAGGCAAGCGCTCAGCCAGTGTCAAACCTGCCGCCGATTGGGGCGCCCCAA
>JAICSR010000278.1 GCA_025936795.1 Ktedonobacterales bacterium
GCCATGAGTGAGACCGCGCTGCATTACACCATTGTCATTCAATGGTCAGACGAAGATCAGGTCTATATCGTGAGCCTGCCTGAGTGGGGCGACCTCATCCACACACATGGCGACACCTAGGAAGAGGCGCTCCAGCGTGGGCAAGAGCTTCTGGGGTCGCTCATCCAGTCGCGCAACTCGCGCAATGTGGAGATGCCAGAGCCACGTGTATTCGCATAACGACGGGCGCTGCTGAGAAAATAGCATGGATGTTCCTGAGACAGATACGCGCGAACTGACCCGTGAGGCGCTGACCGAGCGCATTCGCGAGCGCGCATATGCGCTGGGATTCGACCTCGTGCGCATCACCGACGCCGAGCCATTGCCACGCGCTGAGCAGGCGCTGAAGACACGCATCGCGGCGGGCTTCTTCGAGGGGATGGATTGGCTGACGCCAGAGCGCGCAGAGGTTTCGAGTGATCCACGCGCGCTGCTGCCCGGCGCGCGTTCAGTCGTCGCGCTGGGCGTCTTCTACCTCACCGACGCCCCGCGCGACCTCAGCGCGCCTGGCGAGCCGCACGGGCGCCTGGCGTCCTACGCCTGGGGCGACGACTATCATGGGGTCATCCGCCGCAAACTCGACGCTCTGGCGGCCTTCGTGCGCGAGCTGGCGGCGCCTGGCGACGAGAAGAGCATCGTCTTCTGCGACACGGGGCGCATGGTAGACCGCGCAGTGGCCGAGCGCGCCGGGCTGGGCTGGTATGGCAAGAATACCAACATCCTGACGAAGGGCTGGGGATCGTGGGTCTTCCTGGCGGAACTCGTCACCAGCCTCGACCTCGCCCCAGATGCGCCGCTGGCCGCCAACTGTGGCCAGTGCGAGGTGTGCCTGCATGCCTGCCCCACCAACGCCTTCGTCGCGCCCTACGTGCTCGATGCGCGCCGCTGCATCTCCTACCTCACCATCGAGCATCGCGGCGCCATCCCGCTGGAGCTACGCCCGCTGATCGGCGCGCACATCTTCGGCTGCGACATCTGCCAGCAGGTCTGCCCGGTCAATCTGGTGGCCGAGCGACGGCTGCGCGCCAGTGGACGGCTCGGCGCGGGCGACCGGCTGGAGTTTCGCCCGCGCACGCAGGTTGGCTCCAGCCCGGAGCTGATCTCGCTGCTCGCGCTCGATGACGCAGGCTTCCGTGAGCGCTTCAGCCACAGCCCTATCAAGCGCGCCAAGCGGCGTGGCCTGCTGCGCAACGTCTGTGTGGCGCTGGGCAACCTCGGCGATCCAGCGGCCATCCCCGCGCTGATTGCGGCGCTGGGCGATGCGGAGCCACTGGTGCGCGGACATGCCGCCTGGGCGCTGGGTCGGCTGGGTGGCCCAGAGGCGCGCGCCGCGCTCGCCGCCACCCTCGCCAGCGATGCTGAGCCATCCGTGCGCGCCGAGGCCCGCCAGGCGCTGGATGCCCTGGATGCCATGAGCGTCTAGCGGCAGCGCTGCCGCCCACTGATGAGCGCCACGATTGGCGCCCATTTTCCTCATTTGCGCCGACTCACGGTATAGCATCCATATGGCGCTGGCGAGCGACGATGCGGACGCTCAGCCAATAGCCGAGAGAATGCTGGAAGTGCGAGCAGAGTGAAGGCAGGTGGTAGGGTATGAACGATCAGATGGACGATCAGCGCGCAGCCAATGATCCACAGGCGTCGCCGTTCGACGCGATCAAGCGCGAAGATGCCTCCGGCGCCGAGTATTGGAGCGCCCGCGAGCTGGCGAAGCTGCTGGGCTATCGCCGCTGGGAGGCGTTTCCCGGCGTCGTCGCCAGGGCGCAGGATGCGTGCGAAGTCAGTGGCTATGCGGTTTCCGATCATTTTCGGGAGGCGCCGAAATTGATCACCGCTGGCAAAGGCGCGCAGCGCTCGTTGCAGGATTGGGAGCTATCACGCTACGCCTGCTACCTGATCGTGCAGAACGCTGATCCGGAGAAGCCAATCGTCGCGCTGGGGCAGACCTACTTCGCCGTGCAGACACGCCGCCAGGAACTCGCCGATGAGCGGCTGTTGCAAGGGATGAGCGAAGATCAACGCCGCCTCTTCGTTCGCAGCCAGCTTGCCGAGCACAACCGCAGCCTGGCCAGCGCAGCCGCTGGCGCGGGCGTCATATCGTGTCGCACCATTGTGTTGTAGTTTGTCACTCCGCCAAGGCGCACGCCTGCCACGACAGCGCGGAGCATGATGACACTGGCATCAGGCGACGACGAGGTATTACTCCTGATGCGTCTCAGTATGCTGTGACACAAGGGCTGCGAGCACATAGCGTGCGGCATCACGAACACTTGTCGATTCTGGGTCATCGAGAAGGCGCTGGAGTTTCTCACGCGTCGCCTCAAGAAGGATCGGCTGTATCCACCTCAACCCAAGTGCAGCCCACATGCGGACTTCCCACTCGGGGGCATCAAGGGATACAGTCAGCCATTCGAGAATAGCTGGCTGCGGACTGCGCAACGCTGCCAGCGCCTGGGCCATCAAGACGTGCCGTAACGGATCCAATAGCGCGCCCACCCGCCCGCCGCTGAGCGTTTCTACCAACTCTGACACCAGTTGTGGGAGTCTCTCCGGATGGGTCTGATAGAGCGCTTCCGCCGCGGCGTGCCGTACCGTCCATTCGCTATGATGCAGGGCAGCTAGCAGGGGCTCTGCTGGAGCAGATGAGCCCAATTCTCCGAGCGCTCCTGCAGCATGCCAAGCGTGAGATCTGGTGCGAAGGGCTGCTACCAGGATATCG
This sequence comes from Ktedonobacterales bacterium, assembly GCA_025936795.1. Lineage (GTDB taxonomy): Bacteria > Chloroflexota > Ktedonobacteria > Ktedonobacterales > JADMIN01 > JAKAIY01. The sequence continues at coordinate 2,759 of JAICSR010000278.1, forward strand.
ATGCCCTCCTGTCGTCCGCGCTTAGCCACTGTGCGTGCGACCTGTACATCCTCCATTTCCAGCAGGGGCAACAGTCGTTCCACTGGAATCGCTGCCCCAAAATAATCCAGAACTTGCGCTGCGCCCCGGCGCGTCTGCACATCATCGGCGTCCAAAGCGTGCAGCACAGGCTCGATGGGAATCCGCGCACTCAAGGGAATATGCTCACCCAGGCATGCCAGCGCATGCAGCGACGCTTGACGCGCCTCGGGCGATGGATGTGCGATCAAGGCAAGCAGCTCAGCGAGTGGCGCTTCATCCCCTAGCGTTGCGATCAACCTTGCTGCCGAGTGCCCTACTGGCCACCACTCATCCTGCAGCAGTTGGAGCAGTTCCTCAATGGGGAGGTGCTGGGCAATCTCCCGCGTCTCCAGGTCGGTCGATTGAGTCAGCAGCATCAAGGCATTCTCGCGTGCGAATTCGTGATCAGCATGGAGGCTCACCACGATCGCCGCCGCCGCCATAGGGTCGCCTACGCGCACCAGCGCTTTCATCGCCGCCTCACGAACCGATTGATCGGGGTTCTCGAGCCACGGGCGCAGCGCCGCCCTCGGCATCCGTTCGCCTGCATTTGCCAGCGCTCTGATGGCCGCCATGCGGACACCAGCCTCCGCATCGTGGAGCGCTTCGACCAACGGCTCAATGGGAATGCGCTCTCCTAGCGTACCGAGCGCGCGTGCAGCTGCCGCGCGAATGCCAGCTTCCCTCGATTGCAGCATGCTGACGAGCGGCTCGATAGGAACCTGCTCCTCCAACAAACCAACCACAGCGACCGCCGCCTCGCGTAGCTTCTCCTCAAGGCTCCCTATAGCCTCCAGCACCGCTGGGACCGGCGCGCGCGCTCCCAGCGCATAGAGGACGGCAGCGCGCACGGGTGTATCAGTGTCCGCGAGATGGGAGAGCAAGCTCTCCTGCGGCGCAGCCTTCCCAACATCTGCGAGCGCCCACTTTGCAGCGGTTCGCACCTCCTGCTCCGAGTCCTGCATTGCCAGAAACAGAGGCTCGATGGGGACATATTCATGCCACGTGCGCAAGATAAATGCTGCCGCACTGCGCAGGGGTATGGTATCGCGCTGGAGCGCATAGATCAGTGCCTCTGCCGTTACCTGCGCGCCTGGCTCTCCTCGTTGGCGGAGCGCCTCTGCGGCACTGCGTCGTCCCTGGCTGTCAGAACGGTAAAGTGCCTGGATAAGTGGCTCGAAGGGGTCTCGTGACAAGGACATCGCCTTTCATCTCACGACTTGGGCCATTTCTGTGCGAACGTGCTGTTGATCGTCAGAGTGATACGCAGTCGCGCCATACCCTTGGAGAATATCATCCTTGTCGCAGGGCGGTCCTTCGGCTTGTTGGGTGGCCAAACTGCAACAGTGCGGTACGACACAGTATCATCTCCCCACGCGACTTCGCAACATTTCAGGACCATGGCTACATGGGCCTCTACGGTGGCGAGCGCGCCCGCGACATCGCCGCGCGCAAGGGATTGCAGCCAGGCCAGCGCATCCTCGACCACATGGGCAGCACGGAGCTTGCCGCCAACCTCTTCCGCGCCACACAGACCGATGAGAAGCTGCGCCGCGAGGGCGTCCAGGAGAAGGATGCGGCCAATGCGACGCATCATGCCGTCGGGCAGGCTGTGCGCAAGACCATCGAGGAGCTTGGCGGCGCGATGCCCGAAGAGTTACCCACGCCGCCTGAATCCATCCAGCAGGCGCAGAAGAACGAGCAGGCGCGTGTGGAGCGCGAGCGACAGCCCTCGCTCTTTGCTGAGCGGGATACGGATAGGAATGAGGGCGACGACTAGCGACATGGTAGCCTCGTTCACACGCCTGTCAGCCGCCGCGCCGCCTGCGCGCCGCGCCGCGCCCACCAGCGCAGCCGCGCCAGCGCCCGCTGCCGCGCTAGAGTGGATGGCGCCGCCTCGACTGCCCGCGCCCAGGCCTCGCCGCCCGTCAGCGTCGTGCGCAGGTAGGCTGCGTCGGCCAGCCCTTGCCATTGCTGCGCACTAAGTGAGGCGCCACGCGCCGCCAGTCGACGCGTGAGCCGCGCGCGATAGGCGGCCAGCAGTGGCGCCGGGCGCAGCGTGTGCCAGGCCCCGCAGAGCGAGAGCGCATCGTAGGGGGCGGGCGCAGCGGCGGCCAGCGCCCAGTCGAGCAGTAGCAGCCGATGGCCCATGCGCGGACTCTGGCGCGTTGGCGGCAGCCAGCCGAGATTCGGCCCCCAGATGTCACCATGGATGAGTGTGCGCGGCAGCCGCTCGATGGCGGCCAGCGCCGCCTCTGGCTGCGCGAAGACCGCACTCAGCGTCGCAGCGTCCGCTGGGCTAACGAGCCGGAAGAACGCCTCCCAGCCAGTCAGCGCCAGCCGCAGGTAGGGCTGCGTGTCGCCCGCCGCGATGCGCTCCGCGACGACCGCCGGGCTGAGCCAGAGCAACGTATCGCGTGGCGAGGCCAGCCCCAGCGCGTCGTCGTCGAGCAGTGGCGCCTGCCAGAAGCGCGCGTGCAGCGTCGCCAGCGCATCGAACAGCGCGAGGATCTCGGGCGGCTGGCGCCCCAGCGGCGCACGATAGGGCTGGCGCAGCAGATGGGCGCGCTCATCGCGCAGCAGCAGCGTTGCGCGGGCGGGCTGCTCATTGTCTGCGGTGAGGGCCACACGCTCC
>JAICSR010000025.1 GCA_025936795.1 Ktedonobacterales bacterium
CGCCAGCCGCCTCGCCAGCCGCCTCGCCAGCCGCGACTCCGCCGACTGATGACGCGCTGCTGGCTGAGGCTGCGCAAGCCGTGGCGCAACTCGACCTGCCGCCGCAGAAGCTGGCGCTGCTGCGCGCCTCGCTCGCAGACTTCGATGTCGCCAAAGTGGCGCGGCGACTGACGCCGACACAGGCGCAGGAGACGTTGGCGCGTGCGACCCAGCGCGCGTCGCGGCGCACACGCGACACAGGCGGCGCTGGCGACACGCTGACCGTCGAAGCGCTGGATGCGCTCACGCCCGACGCCTGGGCCGAGTTCGTGCGCTGGCTGCTCGAACAGGAGGATGCGCGCATCGAGCCACGTCCCTTCGCGCAGCATGTGGGGCTGCTGGCGTGGCGCGCCGAGCAGCGCGAGCGGTCGCTGGTCATCTGCGCGTGGCGTCCGGAGTCAGACATTGAGTCGGGCATTCAGCCGAGCGCTGAGCCACGCTGGCCGCTGCTGGAGGATGATCTGCGCCGGATGGCGGCGCTGACGGCGAGCGAGCCAGGCGGGCGCCTCGTCATCGTCACGACGGCGGAGGCGACAGTTGGCGCGCGGCTGGCGGCCCAGACCCTTGGCGATGTGCGCTTCCTGGATCGGCCTGCGCTGGCGGAGACACTGGCCACGCTCGCCAGCGCCTACCAGCGCGAACAGGCGCGCTCGCAGGACGCGATGAAGCTGCGCGCAAAGGCGGCGACGACGGCGCGCAAGAAGCTGCTCGCGGCGCTGACTGCGCTCGATGAACAGGCTAGCGCTGCGCTGGGCGCCGCGCCGGGCGCGCCGAAGATCGCCGGGCGTCCAGCCGTGCGCAAGGCCGCCACGCAGGTGGAGCAGGCGCAGCGGCTGGCGGCGCAGGCGCTGATTGCCTGGGAGACGCTGCTGGCCGACTGGGTGGCGGCGTTCGATGAGCGTCCCGCGCGCGATGGCTCGCTGATCTTCAGCGCCGAGCCATCCGTGTATACCGAACTGGCCGAGCGCGCCGATCACCTGAAGAAACCGCTGCTCGACGCCCTGCGCACGCTGGCAAAGACGCCGGGTGAGGGTGATCTGGGCTATGCGGCCTGGCGGCTGGCCCTCGGCGAGGAACTGGCGGCGCGCTGCTCGGCGCTGCGCTGGCGGGCGCAGCAGGTGGACCCGGCGCAGTGGACGGACTTCGCCGAGGCAGTCAACAACCACGCGCTGCAAGAGGCTACCCGCGCTGACAATGCCGCCACCCACGCCGCCGCACGCGCCGCGCATGCCCGCGCAGCGCTCGTCGAGCGCATCGGCGCACTGTGAGGATGTGATGCTCCGCAGGCCCCACAACCACCAGTAGCGCCTGGCGTCACCAGGCATCCGTGCGAATCCCAAATGGCTTCATAACACATCCAAACACATCCAAACACATCCAACAGCGAACGGACAGAATTCAGTAGAATTGCATACCGTGCCGTGTAGACTGGCGCCACATGACCATTTAAGATGTATACGGGTACGCCCATCGCTCGTTGATGACTGTAATCCATTCAATTGAGCCAGTGGCGCATGAACTCTATCGCAAGCGGGCACTGGCGCCTACCTGACAACTACGGTGAATCGCCCGACTCACAGGTGCGCGACGCGGGCAGGGGAATTTGGAACGTGCGGAGGTGGATCGTGAACAAGCGTCGAACGTTGATTCTTGGTGGAGCATTGATGGCTATGCTCGCCGGCCTCGCAGCAGTTGCGCTGGTCATGGCGGCGTCGCCAAAGAGCGCATCTGCCGCGACAATCTGCACACCGACTGGATTCGTCAGGGACGGCATCAACCTGACAGCCGCGCAGATCAATCCAAGCGGCGTCGTCAGTGGAGCGGTGGATGCGTCTGGCTGCGACATCGGCGTGTACTACGGCCCAGGCGCCAGCGGAACCGTCAAGCAGGCCGATCTGCATGGCGCTATCTACTATGGAGTGGTCAATAACGGCGGCATTGTGACGGTCGAGAACTCGCAGATCCATCAGATTGGTGATACGCCGTTGAGCGGCAACCAGCATGGCGTCGCGATCTATTGGGTCTATAACAGCGCGGCCACAGGGCGAATTGTCAACAATACCATCTGGGGCTACCAGAAGGGCGGCATTGTCGTCAACGGGGTCGGCTCGTCCGCTGAGGTGAGCGGCAACACCGTGACGGGTCTTGGGTCTGTCAACTTCATCGCTCAGAATGGCATCCAGATCGGCTATGGCGCGCAGGCCAATGTGATGCATAATGTCGTCTCGGGCAACTCGTACAGCGGGACGAGTACGGTTTCCGGCGGCATCATCGTCGTTGGAGGGCCGGGATACGGCGACGCCTACACGACAAATGTGCAGATCGAGGGGAATACCGTCACCAACAATGATGTCGGCATCTGGCTCACCAACATTGACGCCAGCGGGAATGCGCCGACCACGGCGACCAATATCAGGGTGACGAACAACACGATCAGCAGCGATGGTGTCCATAACAACTACGGCGGTTTTGGCTACCAGGCGGGCGTGGCTGATCAGGGCTACAACGACAAGATCATCCATAACACGATCTCAGGCGCAGGCTACAATCCTACGACGAGTTCGTCCGCCTATCTGGTGGCGATTGACGCCGACAGCAGCTTCACCAACAAGGTGAAAACGCATGCGAATGTGACGCGCTAGCTGTGTCGTAGATGGTGTAAGCAAACGCTTACGACGAGGCCCTCGCCTCCCACAGCTGGGAGCAAGGGCCTCGTTGCGTGTCGGCTACGGGAGGCTAGCGCTTGCCGAGATGGCGATCTAGCTCGTAGACCGCGAAGCCCGCCAGCGCCGCCGTCATGATCGGGTGATCCATCACGAGGCCGAAGGCGTTCTTGTGATGCGCAGCGGCATGGTTGTGCATGTCGGCCAACTGCTCAGCGGTGACGGTGTCCAGGTCCACATGCGCATAGCGCTCGTAGGAGGCGTGATCCTCCTTCTTCATCTCGTCCAGGAAGGTCTGCGCGAGCTGCGTGCGCTGCGACTGATCGAGTTGTCCATAGGCTTCGACGGGGGTATTTACGTCGGCCATCGCTGGTCTCCTTTCGCGTTTCACGGCCTACTCTGCCAGAGCCGCGCCGATAGTATAGCATGCCCTGGGTAGCTGCCGCAGAGTAATCTGTCGTATTCCGCCGCGATGCGTAGCGCTGCTGAGGTCCAATGTGACCAGCGTCACAGTATGACGAAGCGTCCAGGTGTGCGGTGGGCGCGGGGACAGCAAAGCCCCTCTCCCGCAATGCGGGAGAGGGGTTGGGGAGGGGGCGCGCTACACGCTCAGGCGTAGCGGGTCTGCACGCGCTGCTGCGAGAGTGACGAGAGGCCGGAGGCCATCGCGCCGCCGATGCCGATGTTGGTGCGCCCAGTGGCCCACTCGGTCAGCCAGCGGTCGCGCGCCTGCACGCGATATTGCGCCTTCTCGGAGCCTTTGATCTCATTGCACTTCCGGTGCGTCGGCGCCAGGTTGTGCGCCGCATGCTCGCCGCCATCCGCCAGGGCGATGATGTGGTCGAAGGAGAGGTCAACGAGCGTCATTGGCTTTTTGCAGATGGCGCAGATCCAGCGCCCCTGATCGTCAGTAGAGCGCTCCACGATGTGCGCCAGTTCGACCGCGCGCACCGAGCCGGGCGAGCCACGCCGCCGCGCGCCGCTGTTCAAGCGCAACGCGCGCCGCCGCATGATGTCAATCATCCAGTCGTCGAAGCGCGTGGGCCATTCGAGGTTGGCGGGGAACTGCGACACACCGGAGCGCGAGGCGTTCTGCGCTCGCGCATGCGCGCGTTGGCGCGCGGCTGGCTGCACAGGTCGCGCCTCCGCCGAGGGGGCGGGGCGTACGTAGCGGGTTGGCCGCCGCTCTGGCTCCGCCGTCGGGCTGAAGGCTGGCGTCGAGACGGTGTAGCGTCCGGCGCCATTTGGGCGCGCAGATGCTGGGCGCGCCTGTGGCCGCGCCTGTGGCCGCGTCTGTGGCGTTGGCTCGCGTCGCACGGGGGTCGCGACGGTCATCGCTGGCCGCGCGCCGACTGCGCCTCTGGGCGCATGGGCAGGTTGGCGGCGAGCAGGTGGAGCGCTGGTGGCGCGCGCATCAATCGCATCTATCACATCAACCGGGAGGCTCGAACGGGCCTCGCGAGGGAGGGGAGAGAGGAGGGCGGGATGTCCCGGCCAGGCGCTCCAGACGTTCCATGTGGCAGAGGAGGAAACCGAGGAAACCGAGGAAACCGAAGCGTTCAACGGGTGCGCGGGGCGTCCTGCCTGCGACTGCTCACGATCAACATACCGAACCGACACTTGAGGTGAAGACGGTGACGAAGGAGGAGCCCCCGGCCCGCTCCCTGCAGGCCCGCTGGCCCGCGTGTTTCTGCGCATACTCACGATAATTTGTACCCATCCACGTCATCCACACCGCCAGCGCCGAATCTCGGACGAAGGAGCATATCCATCGCGCGCTCTACACGCCTTTGTAGGAGTGGACATTTCCAGTTGGAAGTCGCTCGCTCACAGCGGTCTCGCGGCCAGCGGCGCCACACGCCGCACATGAACCGCGCCGACCGGCGCGAGCATCCTTCACATTCACATCTTCAGTATCTAGTACGGATGACGTTACCGTCAAGTTACACAGCCAATTGGTGGTCACACCCCTCCGCGCCGCACCCGCGAGCGCTCGCGCAGCCCTGCGCTACTCTAAAGGGGCATGTAGACCTGCGGAAATGCAAAACGCCCCGAACCAGCGCATGCTGGCTCAGGGCGTCTGAGTGAGTGAGTGGGGTGACTGACGGGGGTCGAACCCGCGACCTCCAGATCCACAATCTGGCGCTCCGCCTATTGAGCTACAGTCACCATGACGCTACGCGAATCGCTTCGCAAGTATGCGGCAGATGTAGTATAGCCCGTGCCGCGCGCCCTTGTCAACGCGCGCCCATGTCGGCAATCGCGGCGCTCAGACGCCGAGATAGGCGGCCCGCGCACGATCAACCGCCGCCAGCCGCTCATCGCCAAGCAAGCGATAGGCTTCGGCGCGCGCGGCGAAGGCCTCCGCCGCCTCTGGCTCGCGCTCGATGGCGCGGTCGAGCGCGTTCAGCGCCTCGCGCGAGCGGCCCATCGCCAGCAGCGCCAGCCCAATCGCCAGCGGGCCGCGATAGTCGAGCGGTGTGCGCAGGTCCATCAGCTCGCCCAGCTCCAGCGCCTCATGCGGCTGTCGCCGCTCCAGCAGGATGCGCGCCTTGAGGAAGAGCGCGGCGCAGTCGTCGCTATCCGCCGCGAGGATGCGCTCGATGAGCTCCAGCGCGCCTGCGGTATCGCTCGCGGCGTGGCGACGTTGCGCGTCGGCCAGCGCCATGCGCGCCAGCAGCCGCCCCGCGCCAACGCTCTGCCGCGCGCCCGGCTCCGGGCGATCCGCCAGCCGCAGCCGCCCATACGTCGCGTGATGCTCCGGGTCGGGCGCGACGTTGACCGCAACCACCGCCCCCTGCTCCTCCAGATCAATCTCTTGCCCCGCCGCCAGGCGCTGCCCTTGCGCCAGATGCTCGGCGACCTCCAGCAGAAACGCCTCGGCCTCGGCGCGTAGCGCGACTGGAATGGCGGCCAGATCAAGCTCTGGGCGGCCAAACTTTTGCAGGCCATGCGTATGCAGCCAGCGGCTATCGGCGCCCCAGGCCTCATCGTGCATGACCAGATGTGCAGTGATCGGCCCGGCCAGCATGGCGCCAAGCTGCTGCGTTCCCCAGGCGGTCTGCGCCGCTGGGTCCACGACGACGCCGCCCGTCAGGCTGACGAGCGCCCGCAGCGCGGCCATCGTCCAGCGCAGCGCATCGGCGATCTGCTCCTCACCGACCTTCAGGCGCACATCGAGAGCCAGCGTACCAGCGCGCAGGGTCTGCGCATCCTCGGCGCCCAGGCGGCGTGTGAGCTGGCTGAAGGCGCCCTCGCCCATCCCCGCCAGCGCCGGGCTGGCGTGCTGGGTGAGCGTGATGCGCAGGCTGGCGCCGCTCGTGGGCGCGCTCAGGCGATAGGTTCCCACGCGAGCGGGCGACGCCGCTGCGGACGCCGCATTCGCCGCTTGATAGCTGGGAGTTCCCAGCCGCGCCGCCGCAAACGCCTGGTGGATGGTCCCCTCGGCGGGTGGCTCGCCATAGCGCGAGATGAGCAAAAAGTCGTTGATGAGCTCCCGTGACATGCCGCGTCCTCACTGTGCGCGTGGGCTGCTCCTGCGCGCTGCTTCCCAACGTCCTGCGTTCCCATGCGTCGCCATTGTAACATGACGCGCCCGGCTCGCGCAGGCGCCACCCACGCCTCTGCGAGACTTCTGCGCCGGACTTCTGGGCTGGCGGTGTTATCGGCGCACGCGGGCTGCTCGTCTTGCCTTACATGTAGCAGCCTGGCTGGCTGCAAGCGCCTCATTGCGTCCCGCAGCAGGCAGGCGATCTGCAAAGCCTCTCCGCCTACGCTAGCGCTCAGCCGGGGCGCTCAGCCCAGACACGTCGCCAGAAGTCACAGGGAGGCGCCAGGCGTCGCCGCCTGTTCGTCAGATACCGTATAAGCAATCAACCGTCCGATCAAGCGCCAGGGCCGATCCCGCGCCCGTTCGCCAGCGCGCGAACGCGTATGGTGGCCACCGACGCCTGCGCATGAATACACAGGGAGATAGCGTCGCATGGCGAATTTACCGCATGATCTGCACATCACGTATCAACTGCAATTCCGCAAATGTGGCAAGCCGACCTGCGGCACCTGCAAGCGCGGGCCTGGCCACGGCCCCTACTGGTACGCTTACTGGCGCGAGGGTAACAAACTGCGCTCTGGCTATATCGGCAAAGCGCAGCCAGTCGGCGTCTCAACTGCTATCGTCGCACGCGCTGAAGCGCGGCTGGCGCGCATGCGCCAGGGAGCCTAGCTTCCACACCAGCCTCCACGCACATAACCGCAGAAACAGCGCAACGGGCGTCTCGCTCCACTTCGGAGTGAGACGCCCATTGCCTGGTGTCTATCGTGATGTCGCGATGAACGCTGCGGCCTGGCCCCGCTGATCGATGATTCCTCAGATGCTGTCGCCGATGACAAATCGAAACGAGGGCTTGCTTCTGCGTGGACCAGCACTGACGCCCAGGTCACATGCCTGGATGTCCAAATGGCCGAATGTCCGAATGCTTGCGCGCTGAACTAGACGCTGAACTCATCCAGAATGCCGCGCTCGATCAGCCACTGCGCGAAACGCAGCCGCTTCAGCTCCGCCTGCGACGCGAGCGCCTCGGCGGAGGATTCCAGTCGCTTCGACACTTCGATCAGCCGGTCGGCCTCATCCGCTGAAAAGCCCTGGGCCTCAAGCTCGATGCGGTCGGCGTCGAGGGCCGACATCGCCGTGACGCCGGTCGCCTCAGTCGTCGCATCCGCGGTCGCGTTCTCGGATGCGTCCTCGGTCGCGCGGGTCTGCGCGATGGACGCCTTGTGTGAGGCGCGACGCGCGCGTGGGCGCTCGGTAGTCTCCGTAGTCTCCGCAGACTCGGTGGACTCGGTGGACTCGGTGGCGCCAGCAATTGCGGCATCTGGCGTGGGTACGTCATCCCTTTCACTGGCTGCGGCGCCGGTCAGGTCGCTCAGGTCGCGCTGAGTGTCGCGCTCAGGCGCTAGCTCGTGCGCTAGCTCGGCGGGAAGGCTCTCACGCTCCTCGCGCGCCTCTTCCCCATCCTGTCGCCTTGCCTTTTCTGTCATGGCAGTCACCTCCGGGCCGTCACGGATGCTGGCGCTGGCCGAGCCGAGTGGACCCTCGATTCGTCCGCGCGCGTGAGCGGCCTCACTGATATATACGCGCCGCTCGCATCCCTAGTTGTTGTCTGGTGTCTCGCACGTCTATTCTTTTCGTCCCTGTCGCCGACGGTCTCTGGCAGTCTCCGGCGGAGTCGTTTTGCCCCTGGCGCGCGGCGTATGCTATCATCGCAGGGTAGATGATGCGCGCGGGCGACGTTGACGACAGTACGACAGAGTGACGCTGCTGGCGCGGCGTTGCGCTGTGCGGATGGTTTCGCCATTGAGGGTGAGTGCGCCAATGCATGTGGTCACGTTGTATGCGAAAGCGGGATGCCACCTCTGCGACGAGGCGCGAGCGTCCCTGGAAGATGCGCTGGCTGACCTGGACCAAACTCTGGACCTGCGTGAGACAGACATCCGACACGATCCAGCGCTGTTCGAGCGCTACCGCTATCGCATCCCCGTCATCGCGGTGGATGGTGTTGAGCGACTCGAAGGCCGCATCTCCGATGATGCGGTGCGGGAACTCCTCCGTTCCCTCCCCTGACGGCGCACGTCATTGCTTACAATGAAGTATACCGCGTTCTACAAGAAAAGGCATAGCAAGCATGAACCGCGAGCAGACCATCGAGCGAATGCGGGTATGGGCACGCCGCGCGCAATCTGAGGCGGAGTACGCCGACACACGCGCCGACGCGCTCAACTGGCGCGGCCAGGCGCAGGCGCTCAACGGCGTGGCTAGCTTCCTTGGCGAGCAGGGCGCGCAACTGGACGACTTCGCGATCTGGACGCAGGTGGTGGCCGACCGCGAGCAGGCGCGCCTCACCTGGATCGAGATGCAGGAAGGCCCAGAGGTTCCACTCTACGCCGGCCAGGTGGCTGGCTTCGATGTCGCGCTGACGGCGCTCAAGGATGTGGATAACGTCGTCTGGCCGCGCGTCGAGCCGCACATCGGCTGAGCGCACAGTCAGCCAGATGAGCCGCCGGATGCCAGGGATGAAGATCGTCGTCGCGCCGCAAGCGCTGAAGGGCAGCCTCGATGCGCCCGACGCTGGCGCCAGCATCGCCGCCGCGCTGGCGCAGGCGCTGCCCGATGCGCAGGTCGTCGTCGTTCCCGTGGCGGATGGCGGTGAGGGGACAACCCGGGCGCTCGTCAGCGCCACTGGTGGGCGGCTGCTCAGCGCGCAGGTCACGGGGCCGCTCGGCGCCCCTACCCAGGCGACCTGGGGCGTGCTCGGCGATGTGTCCGCCGCGCCAGGCGCCTCTCCTGGCGCCTCTCCCGTGCCTCCTGCCGCGCCCGTCGCCGTGATTGAGATGGCCGCCGCCGCTGGTCTGCCGCTGATTCCCCTCACCGCGCGCGACCCCTTGCGCGCCACGACCTATGGCGTCGGCGAATTGCTGCGGCATGCGCTGGACGCAGGCTGCCGCGAGGTCATCCTGGGCCTGGGTGGCAGCGCCACGAACGATGGCGGCGCGGGCATGGCGCAGGCGCTCGGCGCGCGTTTGCTCGGCGCCGACGGGCACGACCTGCCGCCTGGTGGCGCAGCCCTCGCGCGCCTCGCCCAGATTGACATCACCCAGCTCGATCCGCGCCTGGCTGAGACGCGCATCCGCGTGGCATGCGACGTAACCAATCCCCTCAGCGGGCCGCGCGGCGCCTCCGCCGTCTATGGACCACAGAAGGGCGCCAATGCGGCGCAGGTGGCTGCGCTTGATGCGGCGCTGGCGCACTACGCGGCGATTATTCAGCGCGATCTGGGGCGCGCGGTGGCGGAGGTTCCGGGCGCAGGCGCGGCGGGCGGGCTGGGCGCTGGCCTACTGGCGTTCACGCAGGCAGAGTTGACGCCGGGCGCGCCGCTTGTGTTGGAGACGCTGCGCTTCGCCGCGATGGTCAGCGACGCCGCGCTGGTGATCGTGGCGGAGGGACGCCTTGACGAGCAGACGGGCTATGGCAAGGTCGTCGGCGCCATCGCGCAGGCGGCGCATGCGGCAGGCGCGCGCGTGCTGGCGCTGGTTGGCGCGGTCGCGCTGGATGACGCGGCGTTGGCGCGCCTGGGGGTAGACGCCGCGCTGCCGCTCGCCCCTGGTCCGCTCACGCTGGAGGCCAGCATGGCGCAGGCGCGCACGCTGCTGGCCGAGGCGACGCTGCGCGCGATACGGCTCATGCGCCTGGGCGCGGCGCTGCCGTGGTCGGCGCCGGAGGAGGAGCGGCGGACGGACTGAGCGGCAACGTCAGCGTAAACGCCGTGCCCGATCCCGGCGCGCTCTGCACGGTCAGCTCGCCGCCGTGCGCCCGCGCGATAGCCTGCGCGATGGCCAGCCCCAGGCCGCTGCCCTCCGTCCTGGGCGCGCCTGGCGTGGCGGGCTGCGTGGCGGGCTGCGTGGCGGGCTGCGCGGCTGACTGAGCAGTGGATGAGGCGCTGGCGGGCGCTCCTGTCATCCGCCGCGCACGCGCGGCGCGCTCGGCGCGGTAGAAGCGCTCGAAGATGCGTGGCAGGTCGTCGGGCGCGATGCCAGGGCCGTTGTCCTCGACAGTGATGATCGCCTGCCCATCCTGGCGTCCCACGCTAAGCCGCGCCCAGCCATCGGGGCGTCTGGCGGCCATATTTCAGCGCGTTGTCGAGCAAGACCAGTACGACCTGCTTGAGTCGGTCAGGATCGCCCACCACCATCAGGCGTCCGCGTCCGTCCGTGCGCATCAGCACCTCACGCTGGCCCGCCAGGATGCGCGCCTGGTCTACACACTCGCCCGCCAGCGCCAGCAGGTCCACTGGCCGGGTCTCCAGCGGGCGCCCGGTGTCGAGCCGCGCCAGCGTCAGCAGATCGTTCACCAGCCGCGACATGCGCTCGGCCTCGCGTCGGGTAGCCAGCAGCACGCGCTCGGTTGTCTCTGGGTCATCCTTCGCGCCGCGCAGCAGCACATCGGTGTAGCCGCGAATGCTCGTCAGCGGCGTGCGTAGCTCGTGGGAGGCGTCGGCGATGAACTGGCGCATGCGTTCCTCGGAGCGCCGCCGCGCGCCAAACGCCGCCTCGATGCGCGCCACCATCACGTCGAAGGTCGCGCCCAGTTGGCCGATCTCATCATCGCCGTGATCGAGCCGCACGCGCTGGCTCAGGTCGCCCGCCGCCACCCGCCGCGCCGCCTGGGTCACACGCGAGAGCGGGCGCAACGCCACCGAGGTCAGCGGCGCGCCGATCAGCAGCCCCACCACAAAGACCAGCGCCACAATCACATAGAGCGAGATGCGGATGGTCGCCAGCGCCAGGCGCGTGCGCGTGAAGGTCGTGACGATCTCGACGTAGCCAAGCGCGGCGTGGCGCGGCGTGGCGCACTGCGATGCGCTATAGTAGCGCAGCGCAATCAATTCGACACCGTAGGGGACTGTGCGATTGGTGACGAAGTAGCCATCGCTGGCAAGCTGCTGCGAACCTGCGCCGGTCGCGTTGGGATCGAATGCGCGTTCGGCGCTCGTCGCCAGCCTGGCGAGACGCTTTGGCTCCAGGTAGCGTGTGGCGTTGGTTCCCGTCTGCGCGCTGAGCGGCGCCAGCACTGAGCCAGCGCCATCGAGCAGATAGACGCCCTGGATGGCGCCCGGATGCGAGGCGATGATCGGGTCGGCGATGGCCTGCTGGAACGCGGTTTCATAGGGCAGCGCATCGGAGCAGTTGGCCGCGCGCCCCAGCGTCAGCGCGTCGAAGCGGGTCTGCGATGCGCTCACTGAGGCCAGCGCCTCGTTCTGGAAGACGCTGAATTCGGTCGCGTAGAGCGCGCGGGCGATGAAGAGATTGAGCGCGACGCCCAGCAGCACGAGCATCAGCGCTAGCAGCAGCGCATAGGTCAGGATCAAACGCCAGCGCAGCGTGCGCGGCCAGAGCGAGCCTGCCCGCTGCGTCGCATCGCGCGGGGCTGGCAGCAGCACAGTCGGCTCACCCACGCGCATGGCGTCAGCGGCAGGCGACGCAGCGGGCGACGCAGCGGGCCGACGCTGAGGCGTTCCCGGCGGTTCGATAGCCATGTCGCCTTCTCGCCTATCCCTTCCTATCTCGCCCTATCTCGTCCCATCTCTCCCCATCTCTCCCCATCTCTCCCCAGCTCTCGCTAGCCCTTCATGACGTAGCCGACGCCGCGCACCGTCTGAATCAGCTTCGGCGCGCTCGGATCATCTTCGAGCTTCTCGCGCAGGTAGCGCACGTAGACCTCGATGATGTTCGTCTCACCCATGAAGTCGTAGCCCCAGACACGATTGAGGATGGTCTGGCGGTCGAGCACCTGACGGGGATGGGTCATGAAGAGGTGCAGCAGGTTATATTCGGTGGCCGTCAGCTCGACGATGCGTTCGCCGCGCTTCACCTCGCGCGCCGCCTCATCCAGGCTCAGATCGGCGACGCGCAGCGTGCGCCCGCCCGGCCCACCCGCCGCGACGATGCGCTGCTGGCGGCGCAGCAACGCGCGCACCCGCGCCAGCAGCTCCTCGAAGCTGAAGGGCTTGGTTAAATAGTCGTCGGCGCCTGCCTCCAGCCCGGTCACGCGGTCGCGCACTTCATCTTTGGCGGTCAGCATCAGGATGGGGATGTTGGCGGTCGCCTCATTCTCGCGCAGGCGACGGCAGGTCTCCAGGCCATCCATCGTCGGCAGCATCACATCGAGGATGATGGCGTCTGGCTGGAGGCGCTGCGCCAGATCAATCGCGATGTAGCCATCGCCCGCCTGGTCGACCTGAAAGCCCTCATAGCGCATGCCCAGCTTGATGAAATCTACAATCGCCTGCTCATCATCCACCACGAGCAGACGCGGCTTGCGCGCCTCGCCAGGCGTTGGCTGCGCGCCTGGTCCACCATCCTGCGGCTCTTGCTGATTCACACCTGCGCCTCATGTCTGTCGTTGGCTGCGATCCGTTCCCGCACTACACGACCTTCGATAGCGGCCCTGACAGCCCCTGTGATAACTGGCGCTGATTATACCATTCGTGTCGCGCCGCGCCACTGCCCAACAGGCCTCGCGCTCAGCAGCCGCGCCACATTCTCATCGCGCTCTCAGACTTCGGGCGCGGCGGGTTGTCCGTGCGGTCAATTACGTGCCGGAAGTACTGCAAATCAGTACATTTTGGGACATTTTGGCACGTCAATCGCTTAGTATTACAGAAGAGTAACGAATCCAGAAGCCACCCCCGGCTCGATGTTTCCCCGGCGACTTGCGGCGCGCTGGCTCATGACACTCGTCGTTCATCCTGGTATCATCTCCGAACCGCCATCGCGGTTTGGCGATGCCTGTGCGCCTTGTGTGCGGCGCGCGGGCATACAGAGGGCATGCAGACGGAAGCGCGCCTCGCTGTGTCCGGCGGCTACTCGCCTGGGGGGTACGGGCTGCTCTGGTATTGGCGACGATGTGTGGGCAAGAGCAAGCGACCAGGAGGCGACGACATGGCGAGCATTGTGGACGTGACCGCGAGCGGTCAGGCGACGCGCCATACCCGTGTGGGCGTGGCAAGAGGAGGCGTGCGAAGCTGCCTCACCTATGCCGATGAGCAGCTTCGCTCGCGGGTCATCACCGCCGACGGGCAGGACTTCATCGTCACAACCTCGATTGATATACGCGCCGGACAGGGCTATCTGACCGGCGCGTATCCTGTCTCGCGCGGCTATCTGGTGATGATGCGCCAGCCGCTCTGCGAGTTCCACCACGCCGACATCGAGGAGGCGCGCGAGCGCCACATCCAGCTCGCAAACGTGCTGGCCGAGGCCGGAGCGCAGGTCGTGCGCGCGCGCGCCTCGCTGGCCGCCCGCAAGCTTGCTGAGACCTCCGAGGCGAAGTCTGAGGTGAAGACGGCTCGCGCCTCGCGGGTCTGGGCCGAAGAGACGCTGGCTGTCGTCCTCGGCTCCGCCCTGGCAGGCAACGACCTGGTGGCCAGCCGCAACTAGCGACAATACACACGAGTTCCGGAGTGGTCGTAGGCGTCGCGCCAGACCTCACCCCCAGCCCCTCTCCCACAGGAGAGGGGAGTCAGGAGGCTTGGTTCCCCCTCGCCCTGTGGGAGAGGGGGCCAGGGGGTGAGGTAGCGCCCATGCGCGGGCGCCCCAAACGAATGTGTTATCAGGCCATTGCCAGCATCCACCTGCTTGTGTCTCTCAGCGCCGTCGGGCGCCGCGCTCCTCAAGGATGTCGGCGTGGGTGATCGTCAGGTAGCCGACGAAGACGACGATCAAGGCCCCAAGAATCAGGCTAATCACTCCGGTTCCCAGCCCCAGCCCGCTGAAACTCTGCGGTTTCCCAAACCAGTCGGCGAAGGACGCGCCAAGTGGCCGCGTCATGATGTAGGCAAACCAGAAGGCGAAGATCGCGTTCAGCCTGAAGCGCCAGTAGCCCAGCGCAGGCAGCGCAAACAGGGCCGTAAACAGCAGGCCGGAGGCAAAGTAGCCAAGGCCGAGGGTCGAGGCCGTCATATCCCCAGCGGCAGTCCCCAGCGCGAACGTCGCCATGATCGCGGCCCAGTAAAATAGCTCACGGCGCAGGGTGTAGATGCTGTGGATAGACAGTGTCTTCTCGCTGAGAAACCAGCACAGGAAGATCACGCCAAGCGCCAGCGCGAAGCACACCGTCGAGACGACATACGGGATGCCGAGCACAATGTGGACGACATCGGCGGCCATCGTGCCGAAGATGGCGACCATGACGGCAGTCAGCCAATAGACCCACGCGATATAGCGCCGCACGATGAGCTGTAAGAGCAGCGCGCCGACCAGGCCAAAGCCGCCGAGCGCAACCGCGAGATAGGGGTTGATGTGGTAGACCAGGTAGTCCGACGTAGTCTCACCCATCCCGGTAGTCAGCAACTTGATGATCCAGAAGTAGATGGTGATGTCGGGTACCTTGCGCGCGGCATGTAGCGCTCGCTGCATGGGTTGCATGGGTTGCACTGGCTGTGGGCGAACGGCGCGGACGCGCACCGTCGCGTCGAGTTGGTGATCTGGAGAGAGCTTGTCCATGTCGTCCTTCTCCGCCTGCCCCCGCGACCATCAGCAGTCCGGGCGCTGCGCCTCTATCAGCGCACGCTGCGTGGTGGCGATAGACCTTTATGCGTACTGTTATGCCTACTGTACTGGCGCGGTCGCATGCGGCAAAGCTGGCTAGTACTTTGCGGTTCAGTCGGCTGGCGGGTCAACCCGCGCCTATGGGCGCCCTGCGGGCTGCTGCCGCTCCGCTCGCTGACCTCGCTTCTCGCTGCGCTCGCGCGTCAGCGCCCTGCGGGTCGCCGCAAAGCCTGCCTCCGCAGGCTGGGTAGGAGACGATCCGCGTCCCAGGCCGCGCAGGCGGCCTTTGCGGCGGAACGCCCTTAGCTGCGGGTTTACCCGCCCGACGCTATTGGCTCCTCAGCGGCCTCCTCGTCGAGCAGCGTCAGTCGTAGCAGATTCAGCGCGGTCAGCGCGGCGCGGCTCTTGATGTCGCTGCGCGAACCACGCCACTGCTGGCTCGTGTCGCGCTGGCCCCGGTTGGTCGCGACGGCGATGTGCACCTCGCCGACGGGCTTGCCCTCCTGCGGGTCGGGTCCGGCGACGCCCGTGACGCCAACACCGACCGAGGCGCCGAGTTGCTCGCGCGCCGCCTGCGCCATCGCCCGCGCCGTCTCGACGGAGACAGCGCCATGCGCGTCGAGGATGCTCTCTGGTACACCAAACTGCGCCTTCACCTCGGTCGCATAGGAGACGACGCCGCCGCGAAAGACGGTCGCGCTGCCGGGTGTATCGGTGATGAGGCTGGCGAGCAGTCCTCCCGTACACGACTCCATCAGTCCTAGCGTTTCGCCGCGCCGTTCCAGCGTCTTCAAGACGACGCGCGCGAGGGTGTCGGTATCCACACCGAAGACAGTGCGCTCGCCCAGCGCTGCCCGCGCCTGCGCATCCATCGCATCCACCTGCGCACGCGCCGCCGTCTCGCTCGCCGCCTTCGCCGTGATACGCACGTCCACCGCATCTTGCTTGGCGTAGGTCGCCACGGTGGGATTCTCGCTGTGAATTAGGTCGCCGAGCCGCTCCTCGACGGTAGACTCACCCAGCCCGGCAACCCGCAAGATGCGCGTGAATAGCAGGGCGCCTGTGGAGAGACGCAGCCGTGGCGTCGCCTCGTACTCCCACATGCGCTTCATCTCCGATGGCACGCCGGGCATCGAGATGATGATGACGCCGTCGCGCTCGACCCACCAGCCGGGCGCCGTGCCGCGCGGATTGGGCAGCGGCTGGGCGCATGAGATGAGCCAGGCCTGCTTGAGGTTGCGCTCAGGCATGACGATGCCGCGCCCAGCGAAGAAGGCGCGCAGGTCAGTCGCCAGTGTCGGGTCCACACTCGGCGTCTCGCCCAGCGCCGCGCAGATCGCCTCGCGCGTCACATCGTCCTCGGTGGGCCCCAGCCCGCCTGTGGTGATGACGATGTCAGCCCGCGAGCGCGCCCTCGCCAGCGTCTCAGTCAGGCGCTCCAGATTGTCGCCAACCTGCGAGACGAAGAAGAGGTCAATGCCCAGCGCGGCAAGTTGCTGCGCTAGATAGGTCGCGTTGGTGTCGCTGATATGTCCCAGCAGCAGCTCTGTGCCAATCGAAAGTATTTCCGCACGCATCGTCTGAATCCCTCTCCATCTCGTAGTCCATCCCACGCCGCGCCAGGTGGTCAGCCGCGTCAGCCCCACGAATTGTACCGCCAGCGCGTCGTCCGTGCGTATGCCTTGCGCTGCGTTGCTTGCCAGCCTAGGACCAGCGCAGGGAGCGTATGGTACCGCATAGGACTACCAGCGCGCCTCGGCGCGCATGACCGCAAGCGAGAACCAATGGAGCATCGCCCGATTGCGCGCCTGACGACTTGACACAACATGTAGTGTTTTTGGCCTAATATCTCCTAAACCACTACATATAGGGTAACTACCCCTTGAAATTACTAGATATTGGAGGCACAATATCTCTGTGCGCTTTTTGTGGGCGCGGTTGAGCGGCGGCGAATGCGATGAGGCGTCGTCTGACATACGCCTGGTGATAGGCGTAAGGGGGCAGCGGTGAAGACCAGGAAGGACAATTCAACGGGCGCATCCCGGAGCGAGGGGACACAGCTACGCAGCGCGGGCGCGTGGTCCGAGGCGGCGGTGCGCGTGCTACGCGAGCGCTATCTGCTGCGCGACGCAGCTGGCACGGTGGTCGAGACGCCAGATGAGCTGGTCTGGCGGGTGGCGCGCTCGGTGGCCGAGGCGGAGAAGCAGTGGACTGATCCCAGTGGGCGCTCCGCCGAGGAGATCGCCGAGCAATTCTATGAGGTGATAACCAGTCGCCAGTTCCTACCCAACTCGCCGACCCTGATGAACGCGGGCAAGGGCAACAATCTTCAGCTCTCCGCCTGCTACGTCGTGCCGGTACCCGACAGCCTGGAGGGCATCTTCGACGCGGTCAAGCACGCCGCGCTGATCCATCAAAGTGGCGGCGGAACGGGCATGAGTTTCTCGCGCCTGCGCCCAGAGGGCAGCATGGTCGCCTCCACACATGGTGTCGCATCCGGCCCGGTCAGTTTCATGAAGATCTTCGACGGAGCAACCGAAGCGGTGAAACAGGGCGGCTGCGTGACGCCAGACACCCGCGTTTCCACGTCCGCTGGTCTGGTGCGCATCGGGACACTGGGGCCGCTCGACGCCGACCCGCAGAGCTGGCACGCGCTTGCGCGTCCACTGACCGCCGCGACGGACGAGGGGCAGCGGCGCGTCGAGGAGTTCTATCACAACGGTGTCGCCGCCGTTCGCCGTGTCCGCACGAGCGCGGGTTACTCCTTCACGGGGACGCAGGAGCATCGTGTGCGGGTCATTGATGAGACGGGCGCCTATGTGTGGCGTCATCTCAAAGACCTGCGCGTGGGCGACTGGATGGCGCTGCAGAAGCATACCTATCCTGAGACAACCGAGTATCGCTTCCCGCCGTTTGCGCATGTGGCGCATCCCAATGCGACGCCGATTCGCATCCCGGAGCGTCCAACCGCCGAGTTGGGAGAGTTTATCGGCTACTTCATCGGCGATGGCTGTGTCAATTACTATAATCCCGGCGGAGCGACAGGCCGACTGACACTGACTGTGGCTGATAGCGAGCCAGAGATTGGCGCACGGATGGTGGGGCTGGCGCGCGACCTGTTTGGGGTGACGCCACAGGAACATCGCAAGCCGAACGACGCCAGCGTGACCTATTTCTTCAACGCGACCGAGCTTGTCGCCTGGCTGAAGCACATCGGTGTCACCAAGGCATCGGCGCTGAACGCGCGCATCCCAGAGATTGTCTTCCAGGCGGGCGCTGAGTTTGCGCGCGGCTTCCTGCGCGGGCTATTCTCCGCCGATGGCTCGATCTCCAGCGAGGGCTATTCCAGTCTGTGCAGCGTGTCACGTGAGTTGATCGAGGATACACAGCAACTGCTGCTGGCGCTCGGCGTCCCTGCTTCGATCTCTGTGACTACCGACCGCACAAGCGCCTATGGGAGCAACCCCATCTACAAGTTGCGCGTGTTGACGCAAGAGGGTGCAGCCGAGTTTGCCGCGCGCATCGGCTTCCTGTCGCACGCGAAGACGGCGCGCCTCGCCGCTGGACTGACGAAGGCGTGGGAGTTCAATGACGTGCTGCCACATCAGGAAGCGGCGGTCGCGGCGGTCTATCAGGGGCCGGGGCGCGGCAGCGGGCCTGAGCGTGGCTCACGCGGCGCTAACCGTGCGTTGTATCGCGACATCCAGCACTACATGCCCAGTGTAGCCGCCCCACGCAATTTGACACGCTCGCGGCTGCGGACGCTTGCGGAGAAGCATGGCGAGGTGCGCGACAGTGCGCTGGCAGTGTTCCTGACCAACGGCCAGTTCTACGATCAGGTCGCCGAGCTCACTGAGGATGAGGCGCTGACGGTGGACCTCGCGGTTGCTGAGAACCACACCTACATCGCCAATGGCTTCGTCAGCCATAATAGCCGACGTGGCGCAAACATGGGCATTCTGCGGGTGGACCACCCGGACATCCTGAAGTTCATTGATTGCAAGCGCGACGGCTCGGTGACGAACTTCAACATCTCGGTGGCGATCACCGACGAGTTCATGCGCGCCTACGAGGCCGATGGCGACTACGGGCTGATTGATCCGCACACGCAGACAGAGGTGCGCCGCCTGCGCGCCCACGACGTGATGGAGCGCATCATTGACGCGGCGTGGGCGACGGGCGATCCGGGGCTGGTCTTCCTCGACCGCGCCAACCGCTCCACCGCTAACCCGACGCCAGAGATCGAGCTGCTCGAAGCAACCAACCCCTGTGGTGAGCAATTTTTGGGTCCGTATGACGCCTGCAACCTCGGCTCGATCAATCTGGGCCTGTTTGTGCATGATGGCGCGATTGACTGGGCCGAGCTGGAGCGCGTCACGCGCCTGACCACCCGCTTCCTCGACGACGTGATTGACATCAACCCCTTCCCGCTCGAAGAAGTGCGGCAGAAGGTGCGCGCCAACCGACGCATCGGCCTTGGCGTGATGGGCTGGGCCGAAATGCTCTTTGAGATGGGACTGCGCTACGACAGCGAAGAGGCCACCACGCTCGGTCAGAAGGTCATGCGCGCCGTGCGCGAGTGGTCAACCGATGAGTCGGCGAAACTGGCGGAAGTGCGCGGCGCCTTCGCGAACTTCGACCGCAGCATCTACAAAGACGGCCCACCGCTGCGCAACTCGACGCGCACGACGGTCGCGCCGACTGGCTCCATCAGCATCCTGGCTGATTGTTCGTCGGGCATTGAGCCGATCTTTGCGCTGGCCTTCCAGCATCGCGTCAAGCAGCCCGATGGCTCGTATCGCGTACTCGACTTCGTGAACCCATTCTTCCAGCGCGCCCTGGAGGCCAGCGACATCGCCGACAAAGACGAGGCGTTGGAGCATGTCAAGGCGCATGGCTCACTACATGGGCATCCAGCGGAGGCTGATCCGTCGCTGCGCCCCTTCGTCACGGCGCACGACATCCCGCCGGAATGGCACATCCGCATGCAGGCCGCCTTCCAGCAAGGGGTGGACAATTCCATCAGCAAAACGATCAATCTGCCGAACTGGGCCACACGCGAGGATGTCGGCAAGGCGTACATGCAGGCGTGGGCGACGGGCTGCCTCGGCATCACCGTCTTCCGCGATGGCTGCAAGGGCGAGCAAGTGCTGAATGTCGGCGTCAAAGCCGACCAGCCCGCTGCGCAGCCCGTCGCGCCGACGGAGGCCGAGTTGGCCGCCGCCGCTGCCGCCGTCGCCGCTGAGGTGCGCCGTCGCCGCTATCCCGCTGGCCGCAAGACGCGCCCAGAGGTTGTCACGGGCTACACGCGCCAGTTGCGCGCCCCTGAGGGCAAGGTCAACGTCACGCTGAACAGCGACGATGAGGGCGTGCTCGAAGTCTTCATCAACATCGGCAAAGCGGGGTCCGATGTCGCTGCGTTGGCCGAGGCGCTGGGCCGTCTGATCTCCGTCCACCTGCAAATCGACAGCCCGCTCACCCAGAACGAGCGCGCCGATGAGGTGGCTCATCAACTGCGCAGCATCGGCGGCAGCACGAGCATCGGCTTCGGCGAGAACCGCGTGCGCAGCCTGCCAGACGCGGTTGGCCGCGCGCTGGAGCTGCACATCGCGCAACTCACGGGCGCCACAGTGGACGAGGAGGCTCCTGCTCCGAATGGTGTGACGCCAGCCGCTTCAGCCGCCAATGGCGTACATGCAAGCAAG
>JAICSR010000206.1 GCA_025936795.1 Ktedonobacterales bacterium
CCAGTCCTTGTCCCCAGGTATCGCGATATGCCTTCTGCTCGATCATGCTTGGCTCTTTTAGGAATGCGTCATCAGATTCTGGAATCATTGCCTCGAAAGAGAAATCGGCGCCTGTGGCAAACGGCGGGTCAATGTAGATCAGGTTGACCTTGCCCGCGAATTCGGGCAGCAGCGAGGGGAGCACATACTTCTTGTCGCCCCAGATCAGGCGGTTGCGCCACTCGCCGGGGTCGCCCTGCGCCCAGAGGCCAAGCTGGTTGGCGCGCTGCACGCCCGATTCGTTGACCGTCTCCACCGTCTGGAAGGGCAGCGCGATCTTGACCGGGGCGACCCGCCTGCCATCCTTGTCATACTTGCCATCCCATACAAGTTCCGTCATCCCACATCCTCCTGCGCTCGGCTGCTCGCTTCGTGTAGCGTCAGTATAGCGCAGCGCGATAGAGAATGCCAGCGCCTACTTCGGCGGAATCAGGGTCTGTGAATGATCGCGGCCATGAATGGCCGGCGCACGGCGCGGACGGGGCATGAATGCCCCCTGGCCGCCGCCGCAGGCGGGCGGCATGCGGCTTTCAAGCCGCCGTCGTCGCGTGCTCCGGCCTTTCAAGGCCGAGAGCGCCGCTCATTCACAGCGCCTACTTCGGCGGAATCGCGCGCTCGTACTGCACTGGAACCGGCGCGGGCTGGCGCAGCGCGATGGCGGCCTCCAGCGGCCAGTGCGGATTGCGCAGCGCGGCGCGCGCCAACGCCACCAGATCGGCCTGGCCAGCGCGGATGATCTGGTCGGCCTGGGCTGGCTCGCTGATGAGGCCCACCGCGACGGTCGGGATGCCCGCCTCGCGCCGCACGCGCGCCGCCAGCGGCGTCTGGTAGCCAGGGCCAGCGGGGATGTGAACATGCGCGACATTGCCGCCACTGGAGCAATCAATCGCGTCCACGCCCGCATCCTTCAGGCGTCGCGCCAGCTCCACTGTCTGGTCGAGCGTCCAACTGGGGCGCGTAGGGTCGTCGTCGAGCCAATCGGTCGCCGAGACGCGCACGAAGAGCGGTAGCCGTTCGGGCCAGACCGCGCGCACCGCCTGTGTCACCGCCAGCGGCAGGCGCATGCGTCCCTCCAGCGAGCCGCCGTACTCGTCCTCACGCTGATTGCTGGCAGGCGAGAGGAACTGATGCAGCAAGTAACCATGCGCCGCGTGTAGCTCGATCAGCTCGAAGCCCGCCGCCAGCGCACGCTCGGCTGCCCGCGCGAACGCATCTACCACCGCGCGCACGCCCTCCGCCGTCAGCGGCTCCGGCGTCTGATAGCCCGTGTCGAAGGCAATCGGGCTGGGGGCGACGACCTGCCAGCCGATCCCGCCATTCCCGCCCGGCGCGATGGGCTGGCCGCCCGTCCAGGGGCGATCTACGCTGGCCTTGCGTCCGGCGTGCGCAAGCTGGATGGCTGGCACGGCGCCCTGCGCGCGCACGAAGCGCGCGACACGCGCCAGCGGCTCGATCTGCTCATCATTCCACAGGCCCAGGTCGTAGGGGCTGATGCGCCCGCGCGCGTCCACCGCCGTCGCCTCCACCGCCACGATGCCCGCGCCGCCCGTGGCGAACCCACCCAGGTGGACGAGATGCCAGTCGGTCGCGCGGCCAGAGCGGTCGTCGCTGGAGTACTGGCACATCGGCGAGATCATCACGCGGTTGCGCGCCGTCACCTCACGCAGCGGCAGCGGTGCGAACAGGCTCGCTGGTCGCGTCGTAAAGCCAGACTGGCTGGATGATTGCCGCAGATCGCGCTCGTCGCTTGCATCTCTCGCCTCGGTCAGCACAAAAACTATCCTTCTCTCATTACACGCCTGCTTCAGCCGTTGACGCCTCGTGTGGGGTGAACCCTCACCCCAACCCTTCGCTGCGGGCATGGGGCTTATCTGTTTCCACTCGCGCCACTATACAAAATATAGCATAGTGTATCCAACGGATCGCAGGCTACGCTAGATATGACCGGCGCCCTGCTCTGAAGCGCTTCAGAGCAGGGCGTCGTTGGGAAACGATCAGGTGCGTTTGTGCGCTACTGGCCGAGTGGCGCCGTCACTGTCAAGACATCACCATCGAGGCCCACGATGCTGAGCGCCTGTTGTGTGGCCCCCGTTGCAACGGGCGCCGCCGTCACCGACGCGACCCCCGCTGGGACATCGGCGATCTTCGTCCAGGAACTCTGGCTCTTTGACCAGGAATAGAGCGCGCCTGGCCCTTCCACTGGGCGGGCGTCGTTTATGCCTGCGATAACTGAGCCATCGGCCAGTGTCGCGTAGGGGCCGAACAGATCCGCGCCGCTCGGCGCGCCTGCGGTGGGCGCACTGGTGAATGTCACGCCGCCGTCAACACTGACGACCACGTTCGCGGGGCTATTGGGGGTCGTGGCGCTCTGCCCTTGCGGTGTGGATGTGTACAAGTCACCATGGGAATCAACGAAGAGGCCTGTCTCCTCCGTGGTGGGCATTGACCGTACGCGCGCCCAGCTCTGGCCGCCGTCGTCGCTACGCCACAGCGAGAGGTTCGGCTGGTCATCTGCGCCACACGTATGGTTCGACGTCACGGCGTAGATCACCGAGGGCGTTGGCGAGGCGGCGAAGTCGCAGACGAAGCGGTTCGATGTGGCAAGCGTCGTGTCCACGAAGCTCCAGGTCATACCACCATCATCGCTGGCGATCAGCCGCACGCCCGGCGAATCCATGAGCATGCCGCTCTGGCTATCGAACGCCATTGCAGAGTAGAGCCGCTGCCCCTGCGCCTGGAAGGTGTACGCTGACGCTTGCGCGGCGCCAGTGTTAATCTTCATGCCGCGCATGAAGTTGAGGCCACCCAGCAGGCCCTTGGTGGGCAGGTTTGGTTGGCTCCAGGTCTGGCCACCATTCGCACTGACAAATTGGTCAACACAGGGCAGCGAGCCCGACGCCATAATACCGCCATGCGTTGCAATCGCTGGGTAGGGACTGCTGGCCGGAGCACACCCCTGACCCTGGCTATCCTTTGTCCCGGTAGCCATAAAAAAGACATGATTAGCGTCAAGCGGGCTGACAGCAATGGACGCTGACTCTACCACAGCGAAGCCGGTCTTGGGCAGCGTCACTGCGCTGTAGGTCGCGCCGCCATCGCTGGAGCGCTGGAGCGCGCCATTGGCGAGCTTGTAGACCACTGTGGGGTCACTCTGCGCCACGACGGGCAGCGCTTCCATGGGCAGCGAGTTCTCCGTCTGCACGGTGAGCGGTGTGGCGTGTGGCGTCGCCGTGGCGGCGTCTTTGGCGCCGGGTCCCGTGCGGTGGGCCAGACCTTGCGTCAGCACTAAGGCGATCAGGCCGACGACGAGGACAGCGGCGGCGGCGCCGACGAATCCTCGGATGCGGTTCATCTTCAACTTCATATCGAGCATCGGTCCTTTCGGTCCGGGTATCTGTGCTGTATGTTCAGAGTCCAGTGGTTCCAGGCGGCGCTCGCGCAGGCGCGGCTGCCCCGCCACCTGAGGCGATTGTTCGCGCGATTCAGCCCTGCTAGCCAGCGTGGCCCGCGCCCAGTCGCCCAGGCCCGCGCCATCGGGCGTTCGCCTGCGCCAGCGCTCGCCATCATCGGTCAAGCGATGGTGCAGCGGCAGCAGATCAGGCGGCATGCCCGTGCGCTCAGAGAAGCTGGACAGGTTGGGATCATCGCTATGGTTGGTATCATCCGGGCGCAGATCAGACATCTAGCGCCTCCCTTCGGTATCGGACGCGGGATCAGCATCAGGCTTGCCTTCGAGTCGCTCACGGAGCTGGCTGAGGGCGCGCCTGAGCTTGGTGCGGATGGTGGCGGCTGGCATGCCGAGCGCGGCGCCGATGGTGGTGGAGTCCATGCCGGCATAGTAGCGCAGCGCCACGATGCTGCGCAGGTCGTCGTCGAGCGTGGTGATGGCGTGACGCAGGTCGAGCGCGGCGGCGTAATCGCTTGCGCCGGGGTCTGCGTCGAGCTGTGCGATGGGGCGTGGCTCGTCGCCTGCGCCCGTCAGCGATTCGGTCAGGCGGCGACGTGCGCCGAAGCGCCCGCGCAGCCAGTCGCGGCAGACATTGACGGTGATGCTGATGAGCCACGCGCGCGCCGATGAACGGTCGCGCAGCGCTGGCCAGGCGCGCCAGGCCCGCACCACCGCCTCCTGGGCGGCGTCTTCGGCGTCGCTCAGGCCAACGAGCGCGGCGGCGACACGGGTCAGCGTGGCCGCATGCAGATCGAGCAGCGCGCTGAACTCGGCGAGATCGTCGGTGTCGCGCATGCCACTCGCCTCCTGTGTCTCATTGAGCGTGCGCTGCTCAGCGGTCAGGTCACAGCCCGGCGCGCCTGGCCCATTGGTTGAGCCACGCATACGTCGGGTCGCATCGTCATCTCGCCAACCAGCGAGACGCCCGGCCTGACTACTCCAGCGCACCGGCTTCTCCCTTCGCGCTTGTTCACTACGAGTCATTCACCTGCGCCAACTCACCACCATCTGCCCTATGAGACGAGGTAGCGCTGGAGAAGTGTTTTGCGACACGAATTGCGCCCATGCTTGACAAGAATCAGTGTGCGCCTGACACTAGCCTGGCGCCGCAGAAGATCGCATGTAACAACGGATATGATAGGGGAGCGGAGATGACGCCAGATACGACGCTACAACTCTGCGCGCCAACGCTGGCACTTGAGTCCGCCTATCAAGCCTGCGAGGCGGAGTACAATGCGCACGGCGAGGTGTTCCTGGGAGCGGCCGCAGCCAATGATTGGCCCGCCTATGTTGCGCAGTGCGCTGAGGAGGCCCAGGGCATCGTGCGCGACCCAGCGCGCGTCGCGCAGACGATGTTTCTGCTGGCTCGTGTCCCCACGCGCCCCTCGGCGCCAGAGCCGACGACGCTGCTGGGCATGGCCAAGCTGCGCCATACGCTGACCCCGACGCTGGAGGATATCGGCGGCCATATCGGCTACAGCATCCGTCCAGGCGAGCGCGGCAAAGGCTATGGCGACCTGATTCTCGCGCTGACGCTGGAGCGCGCCCGCGCACTCGGCCTCTCGCACGTCTTGTTGACCTGCGACAGCGACAACATCCGCTCGGCGCGTGTCATCGTACGCAATGGCGGCGTGCTGACCAGCGAAGGCTACTCGCCCCTGCGTGGCGCCCGCGTCTCGCGCTACTGGATCGCGCTGTGATGGGCGCATCGCTGACCTGACGCAGGAGAAGAAGGGGGCCAGTGGACGCATATCCGCCAAATGCCCTTGACCGCGTCGAAGGTGGTCTGCTGGGACTACTGATTGGCGACGCGCTCGGTGTTCCCTATGAATTTCACCCGGCCAGCCAGATTCCTCCGCAAGCGCAGATCGAGTATGCGCCGCCAGCCGGTTTCAATCGCTCCTACACTGTGCCGCCTGGAACATGGTCAGATGATGGGGCGCTGGCGCTCTGCCTGCTGGCCTCGCTGCTCGACTGTGGGCGCTTCGACGCCGCTGACCTGGGGCGCCGGTTCGTGGCTTGGTATGAACAGGGCTACATGGCGGTTGACGCCAATATCTTCGATGTGGGCGTCCAGACGGCGCAGGCGATTCGCGCGCTTATGCGTGGCGCGGCGCCACTCCAGGCGGGGTCTACCGCCGAGCGCGCGCTGGGCAATGGTTCGCTCATGCGCGCGCTACCGCTCGCGCTCTGGAGCGTTGGCGATGATGACATCCTGGTCGCCGACGCGATGGCGCAGTCACGCCTGACGCACGGCCATCTGCGGGCGCAGATCTGTTGCGCGCTCTACTGCCTCTGGGCGCGGCGCGTCTTGCAGAATCACGCGCAGCCCTGGGCCGAGGCGGTGGCGACCCTGCGCAGCATGTGGCCCGAAGCCACCGCCGAGCGCGCCGAACTGGAGTTCCACATCCGCCCAGACGATGACACGCCTGGCGATGGCGGTGGCTATGTCGTGGCGACGCTGCGGTCAGCGCGCTGGGCGGTGGAGTCTACTGGCGACTATGCCAGCGCGGTGCGGGCCGCCATCAGCCTGGGGAACGACACAGACACCACTGCCTGCGTCGCAGGCGGCGTCGCTGGCCTGCGCTATGGCGCACACAGCATCCCCCAGCGCTGGCGGAGCGACCTGCGCGGGCAGAGCCTGCTTGCGCCGCTGCTCGACAGGCTACGCGCCAGAGTTGGTGAACAGAGCGGCGCCGGATGAGGTCGCGCCTTGCCAGACCACGCGAAGGCCCGCCCTACGGAGCGGCTTCGCCGAGGTCGCTGGCGCGCGGGACGCGAATCGGGACGACAGCGCCGCCATCCTCGCCGCCGCGCACGCCGAGCGAGCCGCCTGCAAGCGTCATCAGCGCGCTATGGGTCAGCAGGCCACTACGCGCGCCCGCCGCGCCGACCGCCGAGACGACAGCGCGCGCGCCAACGCCGCCAGCAAGTCCACCCGCGAGCGCTGCGCCCGGCTCGCCCGCTTGCGTTGCGGAACCAGCCGAACCAGCGGGTGAGGCCAGCCCCACACCGTTGTCGCTGACCTGCGTGGTCACCGTCTCCGCATCAGCCAGCAGCCGCACATGCAGCCGCAGGCGCCTATGCAGGTCGTCGCCGCGCGCGTGACGCCCGGCGTTGCGCACGGCTTCGAGGGTCGCGCTTAGCAGCAGGTCGGCCACCACGGGAGGCAGCGCGTCAGCCGCAGCTACGGCGCCATCGGGTGTATCCCATGCCACCTCATCGAAGGCGCCTCGGAACTCACCATCGAGCGCGCCACGCAGCGCGCCTGTGAAGCCATGCTCCAGGCGGCGGGCGCTGGCCATTGGGGCGGCGCGCATCAGCGCGGCCAGGTCGCGATGAGCGCGGCCAAGCTCAGCCACTACTGCGCCAATCTCATCACCGACCGTGTCGCCGACTGTCTCGCTCATCTCACCCGGCGCGCCAGACGCTGGAGCCGACCGCCCAGGCGCGACGGGTTGCGCGACAGGCTGCGCGATGGGCTGCGCGCGTAGCCGCGCGCGTTGCGCCTCCAGCCGCAGCATCGCCAGATGCAGGCGCGGCAGCACA
>JAICSR010000121.1 GCA_025936795.1 Ktedonobacterales bacterium
CAGAGGATGAGGCAGCCACGGTCGGCGCGCTCCAGGAACGGAGCGAGCGCTTCGCGCCCTTGATACGGCTGTAGCGTGACAGCATCAGCCTGCATCACATCGAAGACGGCGCGCGCATAGGCGGCGCTAGTGTTGCCCATATCGCCGCGCTTGGCATCGAGAATGACTGGAATCTCCGGGTAGCGCGCATGGATGTAGGCGATCAGGCGCTGGAGGGCGCGCACGCCAGCGGGGCCGTACTGCTCGTAGAAGGCGCTATTGGGCTTGTAGGCGCAGACGACCTCGGCGGTCGCGTCGACGATGGCCTGGGTGAAGCCGACGAGCGCGCCCTCGATCTCCGCCTCCGCCGCGTCCATGGGCGCGCTGAGCATCCCCGTGCGCCCGCCACGCGCGCTGCGCGGGATGCGCTCAAGCTCCGGGTCGAGGCCGACGCAGACGAGCGAGCCGGTCACCTGCCAGCGGCGGCGCAGCGCCTCGACGAAGCTGGCCCGCTGCTGTGGGGCGTCGGGAGAATTGACGCTTGCTGATACATCCGCCACGCGAATACTCCTGAGATGGCGCATCGTGCGCTCTGGCGCTGGCCGGGCGCGCGTCGCAGGGCCGCCAGATATTGTAGCAGAATCGGGCGGATGTTCGCTCGCCTCACCAGCTCTGGCGCGCCAAACCTATACTTCATATTGTATAGTGTAAGTGATAGGCCCGCTTTCCCCCTGCTAAGTCCCAGTCCGCGCAGGCGGACTTCGCGGCCCGCAGGCCATCCAGGCGCGGTTTGAACCGCCAGCCCATTCACCCCAAGGATTTACGCAGCCATGAATGTCGAAATCTGGTCTGATGTCGTCTGCCCGTGGTGCTACATCGGCAAACGCCGCTTCGAGCAGGCGCTGGCGCAGTTCCCACAGCGCGACGCGGTCAACATCCGCTGGCGTAGCTTCGAGCTTGATCCTGATGCGCCTGAGCGCGCACAGGGAACGCTCGACGAGCTACTCGCGCAGAAGTATCGGACGACGCCACAGCAGGCCGCCCAGATGAACGCGCGGGTCAGCGGCCTCGCCGCCGCCGAAGGGCTGGACTACCATCTCGATCAGGCGCAGCCCAGCAACACCCTCAACGCGCATCGCCTGCTGCATCTCGCCTTGAAGCATGGCGTACAGGGGCGGCTCAAAGAGCGCCTGCTGCGCGCTTACTTCACTGAAGGGCTGCCAATTGGCGACCGCGAGACGCTAGTGCGCCTCGCCACCGAGGCCGGGCTGGATGCGGATGAAGCGCGGGCGACTCTGGCTGATGACGACTACGCCGAGGACGTGCGTGCGGACGAAGAGCGCGCCGCCGCATTTGGCATCTCTGGCGTGCCATTCATGGTGATTGACGAGCGCTATGGCGTCTCCGGAGCGCAGCCAACCGAGGTATTTCTCAATGCGCTGCACACCGCATGGGCCGCATCGCAGCCGCTGACCCTCGTGGGTGGAGACGCCGCGAGTGACGCCACCGACACAGGCGCCTGCGAGGGCGATAGCTGCGCGATCTGAGTCTGCATGTGGCGCGAACCCTCACCCCAACCCCTCTCCCACCAGGAGAGGGGCTTTCCGTCTCCCCTCGCCCTCTGGGAGAGGGGTCGGGGGTGAGGGTTCGCGCTATGCGTCTGGACGAGGTGCGCTGCGTGGCTCGACGCGGGGCAGCGCCGCCACCTGCGCCTCGTCGTCATCGGCGCCAACCCGATTGAAGCGCTCGAAGCCGCAGCGCACACAGCGATGTACGATCACCTCTTCGCCGTTGGGGCGCTCGAAGACGCCGATTGGCGCCATCATGCCCTTGCAAGCGCTGGCGCGGTCACCTGAGCGCTCAGCGTCCACATGCTGAGAATAGAGGCAGTAGGGACAGTGGTTGCGATTGTGGCCGCCGCTGGGCAATCGCCCGACCGCGCGCCCACACTGTCCGCAGGTGAAGGCGTCGCTCGCATCGCTCGGCTGCGATTGCGCCGCACCGCCGCGCCGGTCGCGTATCAGCCGCCCAGGATGGGTCGGCTTATCTCGCCGCGCCATAGCTGACTGCCCTTCCACTGTCGTCCCGCTGTCGTCGCCATCGTCCGCATGCACTGGTCGCCAGTCGGCGCCCAGGCGCGCCCTCGTGGCATGGTATCGCCAGGGGCACGAGCACGTCAAGCTGCGTCAAGCGCAGATCGAGCCGCCGTCCGGTTTGCGCTTCATGATAAGCGCATGAAACCTTGCAGTTGCTTGACAGGTCAACCGCCACTCGATATGCTCAGGAGTGAGCGCGCCAGCGAGCAGGGTGGATGTGCGGTGGATGCACGGTGGATGCGCGGGCTGAGAGGACGAGAACATGCCAGCGAACTCCTGGGATCAGCGTTTCTTCGCGACCACACGCGGTCAAATTCTGCAGCGGCTGCGTCGCGGCGCTGCGACCGTCGAGGAGCTTGCGCAGGCATTGCAACTCACCGACAACGCCATTCGCGCGCAGCTTGCGCTGCTGGAGCGTGACGGACTCGTCGCCGAGGCGGGCCAGCGCAAAACCAGCGGCAGCCGCAAGCCCTCACAAGAGTACCGCCTGACAGTGGACGCCGACCGACTCTTTCCCAAGCCCTATGCTCAGGTACTCGGTCAACTGCTTGCGGCGCTGGGCAAGCGGCTTGGTCGCGGCGATGTCGAGGCTGCTGTGCGCGAGGTAGGACGCCGCATGGCCAACGAGCATGGCGCGGCTCCGGCGCAGGGCGACGCGCGCGAACGTTTGCGCGCCGCGGTGGACGCGCTCAACGAGCTAGGCGGCCTAGCGGAAGTGGAAGAGGGCGAGAATGGCCTCTCGATACGCGGCCTGAGTTGTCCGCTCGCCGCCGTTGTCACTGACAACGCCGAGGTCTGCCACCTGACGGAGAGCTTCATTGGCGCCATCAGCGGACTGACCGTGTGCGAGCGTTGCGAGCGAGGCGCGTCGCCGCACTGCCGATTCGATGTGGTGGCGTCCTAGGCGCTACGCCTCGGTGACGCGCCTCAGGCTGCGCTGATGGGAACGAGCCAGGCGGGATGCGCCAGCCACAGCGCCGCCAGCAGGAGCAGCGCGACACCGATGACCTGCCGAGCGCGGCTCTCGGCGGGCGCCAGCGTCTCCACGAGCATCGCGCCTGTGAGCGCGAGCATCCACCCAAGCCCACCCACGCCGACGCCGAACATGATGAGCATCAGCGCCCAGCAACTCCCCACCGACGCCAGGCCATGTCGCATACCCGTTTCCCATGCTGAGCGCGCGTGCGCTGACCCGCCCGCACTGACGTACACTCGCTGATCGCGGCAAAATGCGAGGCACGCGGCTTTCCAGTGTGTCAGTTGGAAGAGACCAGCAAGTGTCAGCGTGGTCGCGCCAATGACGAACGTGTGCGCGGCGAGCCACGGCCAGGCGTCTACCAGGCGATGGATGCCTGTGTCGCCCGAGAACGCGAGGAAGCCAAAGAGTGTCCAGGCGATGGCGTTACCTGCGAGAACTGCGCCGCGCGCACGCAGAGGCAGCCATCCAAGCGGCATGGCGGCGAGCGCGCGGGTGAGCAGCGATATGTTGACCGGAGCCATCATCGCCAGGATCATTACCTGCCATGCGGCAAGGAACACGGCTGCCGCCAGCGGCCACGACAACCCACTCTCCTCCAGCAGATAGTGGTGGTCAATCAGGGCGCGCTGGCCTGTCACCGTGGCGATGATCGCCAGCGCCCAGGCTGCGGCGACGAACAGCCACAGCCAGCCGACACGAAGCGATGCGCCCATCAGGGCTACGCGGGACATGGCCATAGGACCCTCCAGGCATGAGAAGAACGACTGTGACGTCCGCTCGTAGGCGCCAACCTCCGTTGGTCAGCGCTTCCGCGCTCGCGTCGCAGTCGCTGTGTGGTTAGACCATCAGATCGCGCCCGATGGCGGTCTTCTCGGTCAACGTACGATTGCGCAGCCGAAGGGCTGTGTTTCAGCAACCCTGACGGGTTCGCCAGCGAACAGATCCTGAAGCGCATTCTCCAGGTCGCTGTAGGTGGCCCGCGCAGGGTCGCGGCTATCGTCAATACGACCCTTGTAGACCAGACGCCGTGAGGCGTCGAGCACGAACACATGGGGCGTGCTGATAGCGCCATAGCTCTGTGCGACAGCGCCATCCTGATCTTTGAGATACGGGAAGTTGAAGTGTTTCTCGAGCGCGCGACGAGTCATCTCGTCGAGCGTATCGGGCGGTGAAAGGTACGGGTTGTTGGCGTTGATGGCGACGAATTGCACGCCAGCGGCCTCGTAGCGCGTTTGCAGGTCGATCAGCCGCCCCTCGTTGGCTTTCACAGTAGGGCAGCCCGTGCAGATGAACGCGATGACGAGGTACGGACGTCGCGCAAACGAGGTGAGCGAGTAGCGTTTGCCGTCGACCGCCAGAAGATCGTGGAAATCAGTCGCGTGCTGTCCAATGGCGACCATCGCGATCACCGTCCCCGCCCGAATATCCGGGCGAATCCCCGATGGGCGGCGACCGGCGCAGCGACTGGCTCAGCGGCGGAGGCGTGCGCTCCGTTCGTGGCGAATCGCTCAGGGAACTGGCGGATAATGCCGTCTGCGAGCGTATCGGCCACGGTCAAAATCTCGGTGAAGATGTCATCCCATGCGACAACATCCGCCTCCCAGTTGGCGCCCAGACGCGCTACCGCTTCATCCTTCGTGAGCTTGAGGTGGACATTGAGCAGATCAACGACATCCGCTTTGGGCCAGAACGGGTTCGCGCCGCTCAGCAGCGTGGCGATCTCCTCGGCGTTTCGCGACCAGCGTTGGTCTTGTGTCTGGAACTCGGGGTCATTGCCCGCTTTGGCCGCCGTCAGCAGGTCCACTGCGATCAGGATATGCTGCTTCAGCAAACCGGCGAGCGCGTCGCCAGCCGCCTGCCCATAGAATGGGACAATCGCAGCGCCGATATGTTCCTGATTCTGGAGCAGGCGGGCGGCCCCCGCCCCAGCGTCGGCTCCGCCGCCAACGAAGGCTACGATGTACTGTCGTGTCCAGATCGCGTGGTCAGCCCAGAGTTTCCGCAGACCCGTTCGTAATGCGCATTGCGCATCTGTTGGCGCCATGGCTTTCGCCTCCTGGTTGATTGCGCCTCGACCGCGTATCAGCGCGCATCGGCGTGATTCCGCGTGAATCGAAAGGTCGAGGCGCTCTTGCGCCCGGCGCATACATGCGCGCGGGCCTCGTGGTCACAGTGGTCGCTACGTGCGTGTTGGCCGATCCCGTGTCGGCCAGGGCGTCTCGCGGGGCTTGTCGCGGGGCTTGTCGCGAAGCGACGAAATGCGATGACGAAATGCGATATGGAGACTTATACCTGATGAAACACAATAAGTCAATGTTTTATTTTACTTATCATTGCGCAGGATCGTTTGCGGGCGCGCTGCATGGCTCCGAACGGACACTACCAGACACACGGCAAGGCTCATCACGCGCTGTGCTGAACGGCTTGATGCGGTGTTGGCTGACGGGCATCAGTCATCAGGAGGGGGCAGGCTGGCCTGCGCGCCAAGTCGCGTCCAGCCGGGTCTGTCGCCGCCCGTCACTGTCCGCCGTTGGCTGTGTGCGGGCGGCTGCGGTATAATGCGAAATTGAGCGTTAGTATCGGTCATTGGGGATGATGACTCTGCCACAGCGCAGGCCGAGCTGGGTCTGCTCTCGTCGCTCTGCACACGCTACGGAAAGTGCGAGCGCGCTGAGCGGCTGGTGGGCGCTGTGACGCCGGAAAGGTAAGGCGAGTGAACGCATACGAACAACTGGTAGCGATTCGCGACCGGCTCGAACTCAACGGCGCCAGTGAGGATAGCATCGCCCTTGTAGAAAAGTTCATCGGGCGCGCGGAGCCAGAGCGCGAGAGCGACATGTCCGTGACGCAGGTGATGATGATTCGCCATCTGCTGCGCCAGCGCGAGGCGCTCGACAGCCACGCCATCTATGATGACCTGCAAGAGCTGATGAGCGAGATCGAGGCGCGCCGCACTGTGCGCAATGACGACGCGGCCCGACCGGCCTGGGAAGAGGAGAAGCAGCCGCGTCCCAAGAGCTATTATAAGGCGCTGAAATCGCGTGATGGGCAGGAGCCGAAGTAGCCACAGCCAGTCGGCGACAGGGCGTACCAGCCCACAGCCAGGCGTCGCGACGCGGAAGCTGAGGATCATCTGAGAGCCGTCTGCGGCCATGCGCCAGGGGCGGCTTTCGCATACAGGGTGGGAAACGATGGCGCCACCCTGGCATGGGGCCAAGCGTATATGATGTGAGCCGTCTGCGGTGAAGGATGTCGCCGCCAGATCGGCTCGTCCATGGTTGGTTGCCCCCGACGTCTTCATCTGACGGCGCGAGAGGCCCTTGAGGAGCGGAAACAGATGAGTGGCGCACGCCCAAGCTGGTACAAGCCGGATGTCGGCCTGTCCATGCGCATGATCCTGACAATCTTCCTGCTCGGCGCTGTCTATGTCGTATTCGGCGTCGTGCTGAACTATCTCGGTGTTCCCCTTGCTCTGCTGATCGCAATTGCGGCGCTGATCGCGTTCGTGCAGTTCTTCTTCGCCGACAAGATCGCGCTGCTCTCGATGGGCGCGCAAATCGTAGACGAGGCGCAGGCTCCGCAGTTGCACGAGATGATCGGGCGACTGGCGGCGCAGGCCAACCTGCCGAAGCCGCGCATCGCGCTCGTCAACACCTCGTTGCCCAACGCCTTCGCCACCGGACGCAGCAAGAATCATGCGGTCATCGCCGTGACGACGGGTATCATGACCAAGCTGGAGCCGCAAGAGTTGGAGGCCGTGCTGGCCCACGAGCTAACGCACATCATCAACCGCGACATGCTGGTGATGACCATCGCGGCGTTCTTTGCGATGGTGGCTGGGCTGATCGTGCGCAACTTCTTCTTCTTCGGCGGCGGTTTCGGCGGTGGCTATGGTCGCCGCAACGACAACGACAACGGCGGCGCTGTGCTGGCGGTGATCTTGCTCGTCTCGATCGTCGTCTATGCAATCAGCTTCCTGCTGATTCGCGCGCTCTCGCGCTACCGTGAACTGGCGGCTGATCGTGGCTCGGCGCTCATCACGGGCGACCCATCACACCTGGCCTCGGCGCTGCTACGCATCAGCAACGATATTCAGCGCATCCCAGATCGTGACATCCGTGAGGTCCACCGGGCGCAAACGGTGAACGCGCTCTGGATCATGCCGGTGGTCAAGGCCAACAGCATGATGTCGCTGCTCTCGACCCATCCCTCGACCGAGGAGCGTGTGCGTCGCTTGCAGCAGATGCAGCTCACCATGGAGCAGAGCCAGCGCTTCTAGCGCCATCTCGTGTCGCATCGCGCGGTTTCGCGCTGCCGCTCATCTCTCGCAGATGCCCCATCTCCCGCTCGCAAGGGCAGGGGATGGGCTTCGGCGTCTCAGGTCGTTATCCCGTTCAGGTGTTGGCGTGGGGTGACCTCACCCCCAGCCCCTCTCCCACAGGAGAGGGGAGTTCGGATTCCCCCTCGCCGCGCGGGAGAGGGGGCCAGGGGGTGAGGTCGCCTTATTGTGAAGGAGTCAGGCTTCCGTGGGATTCTTCGACACGCTGTTCGGGCGCCAGAAGCCGGCTCCAGCCGGGCCCGACAAAATCTTTGCGATGTCCACCGCGCAGATCACCCTCCAGACCGAGCAGAATCTGATCCCGACAGGCTCGGCGGCGATGTGCTTCAAGGGCATCGCGTCGGGACCATTTAGCGAGATTCAGACGAATCTGGAGCAGTTGCTGGCGCTGGCCAGCCGCGAAGATCACCTGACCATCAAGCCGAGCGAGGATACCTTCGGCTATAGTTGGTTCACCTTCACCAGTACCGACTTTCAGGCGCTGGTGACGGCAATTCATATGGCAAGCTCCACTCTGCTCGACCGTGGCTATGGCAGCCAGTTGCTCTTCGCCGTCTTCGCCTTCAAGCGCGATACTGGCAAGGAGATGTACTGGCTCTACAACTACAAGCGCAGCGCGTTCTACCCCTTCGTGCCGCAGCGCGACGCCAACGATCCTGGGCGGGCGCGCGACAACTCCGAGGAGCTGCGCCTCGCCGCCGCACTGGGCAAGGAGATGCCCATCGAAGGCGAGCTTGACCGCTGGTTCGCGGTGTGGAATCCGCCGCTCTGACGTGGGCTGCCACCTGGGCCGTTGGCGCTCATCAGATTCGGCGGCATGCGACGTATAATGCGCCGAGACTGATGGGGCGCCAGACGCCTCTGCGGGCATGAGGGCGTGAAGGAGGATTGGCTATGGCGGCGCGCTATGCGGTCGGGGTAGACATCGGCGGCACAAAGATGTTCGCCGGGGTGATTGACCTGGAATCGGGCCAGGTGGTTGGCTCGCAGCGCAAACGCACGCACCCGGAGCGCGGCCTCGATTTCTTCGTCAAGCGACTGACCGATGTGGTCGCGGCGGCCATCGAGGCGGCTGATCTGCCGAAAGAGGCGGCGCTGCTCGGCATCGGCGCGGGCATCGCCGGGCAGGTGGACCGCGCCAGCGGCGTGCTGCTGATGGGGCCAAATCTGGGGCAAGGCCTCGACAATCTGCCAGTGCGCGATCTCTTGCAGCAGCGCTTCAAGATTCCGGTCTTTCTGGGCAATGATGTCGAGGTGGCCACCTATGGCGAGCATCACTATGGCGCTGGGCGCGAGTGCGATGACTTCGTCTGCATCTTCGTCGGCACTGGCATCGGCGCGGCTATCATCCAGAATGGCGTGATGCGGCGCGGCGTGACCGGCACAGCAGGCGAGATTGGCCATACCATCGTGCAGTATGAGGGGCGCATCTGCGGCTGTGGCGGGCGCGGCCACCTGGAAGCCTACGCCTCGCGCACGGCCATCACGCGGGTGCTGATGGCAGAGCTAAGCCGAGGCCGCGAATCGAAGCTGCGCGAGCTACTCGACCCCAAGGACAGCGCCATCCGTTCCAAAGTAATCGCGCGCTGCATAGACGAAGGCGACCAGCTCGTGATTGACACCGTCTCCGAGGCGGCGGACTACCTGGGCGCGGGCATCAGCTCGCTGGCGACCTTCTACAATCCCGCCCGCATCATCCTCGGCGGTGGGCTAATTGACGCCACGACGCTGCTCTTCGACCGCGCGACCCTGCGCACGCACGAGTCTACGCTGCCAGCGGCGACACGCGGGCTGGCTGTGCTGCGCGCCGAACTCGGCGACAACTCCGGCATCATCGGCGCCGCGTGGATGGCCGAAGCTCAGCTGGCGCACCTGCTCGAATAGCGGGAACCCATTGACAAACATCAATAGATTCGGTATAGTCGTAGCATGAACACGCAGACACAAGCCCACGACCGCACAATGCCCGTTCGGCACAAGAACGAGCCGTGCTGCGCTCCGGCAGCCGCGCCCAGCCTGACGCGCGCCGGAACGCAGGCGCTCGCCGCCCGCCTGAAGGCGCTGGCTGATCCCACTCGGTTGCGATTGCTCGACCTGTTGGCCCAGCAGCCGGAGCCGCTCTGTGTCTGTGACATCACACCGCAGTTCGCGCAGAATCAGCCAACCATCAGCCATCACCTCAAACTGCTGCGCGAGGCAGGGCTGATTGATTGCGAAAAGCGCGGCATCTGGGCGTTCTACTGGGCGACTGACGCTGGGCGGAAGAGCCTGACCACCGTGAGTAGCCTGGGCGCATAGAGCGAAGCCGCTGACTTTTTTTGCGCCGATACATCGAAGATTGTCAATGGAACCTAAAAAGGAGGCAGATGGTGACACTGCCGCTCCTCGACCACTTGCGCGCACTTCGTGCGCAGGCTCAAATCCGCCTGCTCGCGCAGATCGCGTTCTGTGATGCCTGCGCGACGGTCTGTTCCCCTGAGTGTCGCGAGGACGCAGAACGTGTACAGCAAGCTCGCTTGCGCCTGCGTTCCGGCGTCATCTGGCGCTGATTCAGCCACGTGCCGTTCGTTTTTTGCGTTTATTCATTGATGAACGTCAATGGAGAGGAGCCAACACGATGCGCTCGTCATGCTCGGTCACATCCACCAGCACGCTTCCTGTCGCGATCATCGGCGCCGGGCCAGTCGGCCTGGCTGCGGCGGCCCATCTGCTGCTGCGCGGCGAGACGCCGCTTGTTCTGGAGGCAGGCGACGCGGTCGGCGCGCACATCGCCCAGTGGGGACATGTGCGCTTCTTCTCGCCCTGGAAGTACGCGATTGATACCGCCTCG
>JAICSR010000365.1 GCA_025936795.1 Ktedonobacterales bacterium
ACCGCCTCGCGCGTCGGGCGGACGAAGGCCAGCAGCGCCGCGTTGCCCGCGCTGAAGACGACCAGCGCGCCGATCAGCCAGGCGCGGTTGAAGGGCAGCGCGCCATCGAGCGAGAGCGGGAACCAGACCAGCCAGCCCAGCGTGAGCAGGCTCAGCGGCTTGCTGAGCGCCCAGCCACGGTCAGGCAGCTTGCGCAGGACGGTGGCGGCCAGTGGCGCGCCGACCAGGCCCAGCGCCTCGATGAACAACCACCACGCTAGCGTGACGCTCATTGGCCTACCACCTGATAGAGAATCGTCGAGCCATCGCTAAAGACGGGCCGCAACACGCCCGCCTGCACGAGCGTCGTGAACTTGGCCAGCGCGTCGGCGGACAACGCCTGGCACTGATTGGCGCTATCTGTTGTGTAGCAGGTGCGCTCCATGCCCCCCAGATAGACATAGCTCACATGATAGGCTTTCAGGAAGCTCAGCGCCGCATTTGGGTCTACGGTAGCGTAGAAGTTCGTGACATCGGCCTGCCGCGCGAAGACCTGATTGGGGTAGCGCTGCTGCGATTCGTGATTGCCCCAGCCCAGCACATCGGGCAGGCCGGTGTAGATCGAGACGCGGCTATACCACATGTACGGATTGCCGCTGGCCTCTACGATGGTCGGCGTCCCAGCGATGTGCGCGTTGATCCAGGTGATGGCGGCGTAGTCTTCGGGATACCAGCCGCGCATGTAGGCCATGCCATCGAGCGAGAGGCCCTGCGGCTGCACGCCGCCCGGCGGCGGCTGCACGTCCGCCCAGACAGCGGGATCGGCGACGCGCGCCTGCGTCCCCTTCACGTCAAAGATCAGCGAGCCACCCAGCAGCAACGTCAGCGCCAGCACCCAGAGCATCCGGGGAATCAGCCCTGAGGGCGTCGGCTGCGGCGCGCTGGGGGCGGCGCTCGTCTGCCAGATGGCCATATCGAGCGCATCGGCGCGGTCGGGCGCGTCGGGAGTGGCCACGCTAGCCGCGCTGGCGGCGAACAGTGGCCCCAGGTCCAGCGCGCGGCGCAGCAGGTACGTGAAGGCTAGCGCGCCGCCCAGCGAGAAGCAGACCCACACCTGATAGTAGAACTTGAAGACCGTGTTCATGCGCTCCCAGCTCGAATGGTCGAGGAAGTCGCGGATGTAGAACATCTCGACGCCTAGCGCAATCGCCAGCCCCAGGGCAATCAGCGTGAAGGTCATCAGGCGCGCGGGCGAGTGGCGCAGATCGAGGCCGAGGTAGAGCGTCAGCAGCAGCAGCAGCGCCAGCGCCACCTTCAAGCTGATGAAGACCGCCAGCCCGGTCGCCGCGACGACCGAGGCGCCGACCAGCCAGAGCGCCACCGGCTCCATCAGGAACAGGTCCGAGAGGTCGGCCAGCGCGGGGCCGAGGTCGCGGCGCAGGCGGTCGCACAGCTCGACCGCGAGGAAGCTGATGATCAGGAACAGCCAGACACCGAACAGAATGGCGAATTGCCCCGGATCGGTTGGCGTCGTGACCATGCCCACACCGGAGGTGAAGTTCTGGAAGCTGGTGTGGAAGGGCAGGTAGAGCGTGTAGGTCGCCGCCAGCAGCACGCCGATCTCCAGCGCCCAGCGCCGCACGACCGGCCAGCGCAAGACCTCGCGCGCCTGCGTCCAGCGCGCCGCCGAGCCGAAGGGCAGCCGCCGCAGCGTCAGCGCCGCCACCACCAGCAGCGCGCAGAAGGGCAGGTCCCACGTGTTCACCAGCCAGGTCGCGCCGAGCGCCAGCGCCGCCAGCGCCAGCGTGGGCAGCGCGGGGCGCAGCCGCCCGAAGTCGCGCCGCGCACGCGCCAGCAGCGAGGCCGCCAGCCCGACGATCATCACGACAATCGGCAGGTCAATCAGATGCGCGTGCAGGTCGGCGTAGAGGAAGCTCCAGAACGGGAACTCGTTGATGGTGTAGGGAATCACGCGGCTGCTGGCCCAGTAGTCGAATGGCGCGGGCAATTGCCCGGCATGGATCGCGACGAGGTTATTGAGCGTCTGTGAGACGCCATCGAGGTTGCTGACCACGACCAGCGCCACGCCGCCCGCCAGCCCTGCCCACCAGCGCCGTGTCAGCCCGGCGACCAGCGAGAACGCGCCAGAGAAGCAGATGGCGAAGAGCAGCGGAATAATCAGGTTGAACGCCGTCGTCGGAATGACACCTGTGAGCTTGATGAGCACCGCCGCGAGGTACTGGCCATAGTAGTAGT
The DNA here is from genome assembly GCA_025936795.1 of Ktedonobacterales bacterium. Classification (GTDB taxonomy): domain Bacteria; phylum Chloroflexota; class Ktedonobacteria; order Ktedonobacterales; family JADMIN01; genus JAKAIY01. Next base: position 2,236 of record JAICSR010000365.1, read on the forward strand.
AGTTGATGGCGCCGCCCGCGAACCACGGATCGAGCGGGGGCATGTAGCGGCTGCGCAGGATGCCGTCAATGAAGGCAAGCTCCATCGGCTTCTCGCCGCCACGGTAGATGTGCCAGAGATCGGGATCGAGCGCGCGAATCCAGGTGAAGGCGAGGAACGCGACCAGGAACAGCGCCTCATTGATGACCAGCAGGCGCCAGCGCGCCGCAGCGAAGCGCCACAGTCGCGTGCGCAGGCGCCAGGCCACCAGCGCGCCCGCCAGCGCCACCAGCGCGAACGCCAGCGCCACCGCCCAGCGGTCGAACGGCAACAGGCGCAGGCTGGAGGGGAACCAGACCACCCACGCCAGCAGCAGCAGCCCCAGCAGCTTGCTGAAGCCCCAGCCGTGATCGCGCAGGCCAGGGAAGACGACGAACGCCAGCGGGAAGCTGACCAGTCCCAGCAGCTCCACCACCAGCAGCCACCACAGCAGCGGGACGCGGTTGGCCAGGCTATCCGCCGGGAACTGCGCGGCGAATGTCGGCGACTGCGCATCGGCGGCGGCGTTCTGCGGCGCGAGCGTCAGCGGTTTCTGGCTGCCAGAGCGGCTCGTCACCTGCGAGAAGTCTATTCCCTGGGTCAATTGGGTCACGATCTGCGTCTGCGATGGACTCGCGCCGCTGCGTGTGAAGATCCAGACGGGCGGGTGGTCGTAGACGGAGAAGCTCTCATCGGCCCCAGCGTCGCCGAAGGTCAGCGGGCCGAGATGCGGCGCGACACTGAAGCTGGCGGCGAGATGGAAGCCCAGCTTGCCCGCAAAGAGCAACTGATAGTAGCGAATCGTCATGGGGTAGCGGTCGGGCAGCTTGGGAATGGAGCCGATCAGCCGCTGGCTGCTAATGACCACCACGTTCGCCGTCGACAGCGAGGTCGCCAGGGTCGCGGCCTTCTGCTGCGTGTCATCCGCGTAGAGGTCCAGGCCGATATTGCCGTACTGGCCGGGGTCAATCAGCGCGCCCGCCGCTGTGTAGTTCTGACCATTCGCCGCCACACGCGCCGCCGGAACCTGTATCGGCAGCGGGTCGTCCCACACCTCGCTGGTGATGACGGAGCCGCGCGCCACATGGTCATAGATCCACTCCGAGGCCTGCACGCGCGTATTGGGCGCGCTGTAGATCGCGTCGAGCGCCAGCGCATTCAGCCCGGTGGCCAGTAGCACGGCGAGTCCCAGCGCCATGCAGACGCCGCGCGCCCACTGCGCGCCCCAGAGCGCCGAGAGCCGCCGCGCCAGTCCCAGCGCGAAGACGCCGCGCGGGCCGTCCGGCTCGCTCAGCCGCCGCAGCCCCCAGGCCGCCAGCGCCGCCAGCGCGCCCGCTCCGCAGATCGCCAGCGGCGCGAAGACCGGCAGCATGTAGCGCGTGAACTTGGTGTAGGCGTCGCCGACGATCAGAACGTAGGGGATGATCCAGACGACGAGGATGCCCCAGTCGTCATCCCAGCGCCGCCAGAGACGGCTCAGCGTCCACCCCAGCCCCGCCAGCCCGAGCGCGCCCAGCGGCAGCCCCATATCATAGAGCAGCATCTGGCGGATCTGATAGAGAAATGGCATCGTGTTGGCGAACTGGCGCACATAGGGGTAGTCGAGCTTGCCCTGCGAGAGCGCCGTCTGTTCGCTGACCTGCGCGATAAACTCTTTCCAGTCAATCAGCGCATAGGGACTGGTGATGACGAAGGTAATGATCGCCGCCGCAATCATCCCGGCGCCCGCCAGAATCGCCGCCTCGGCTCCGCGCCGCCGCCAGGTGTAGACGCAGGCCAGTAGCATCGGCGCCGCCAGCGGAGCCGCGCTGACCTTCGAGGCGATGGCGAGCGCAATGCCCACGCCAGCGAGCAACCCATAGAGCCAGACCTGCCACGAGTCGCGCGCCATCTGCGCGCGCGTCATCTGCGTGTGCGCCGGATGAGCGGCGC
>JAICSR010000611.1 GCA_025936795.1 Ktedonobacterales bacterium
GGCGCTCAAGACGGTCGGCCTGCTCTCGCTGATGGCGCTCGCCGGGCTGCACATCCCGGCTGGCGACGACTCCGAGGTACCCGTCTACCACGACATCTTCGCCGATATTGGCGACGAGCAGAGCATCGAGCAGAGCCTCAGCACGTTCTCCTCGCACCTCAGCCGCATCGTAGACATCCTGCGCGAGGCCACGCCCGACTCGCTCGTACTGCTGGATGAGCTAGGCGCTGGCACTGACCCCAGCGAGGGATCGGCGCTGGCGCGGGCGATCCTCAGCCACCTGCTCGACCGCAACGTGGAGACAGTCGCCACCACCCACTACTCCGAACTGAAGGCCTTCGCGCACGAGCGCCCCGGCGTCGAGAACGCCTCAGTGGAGTTCGACGTGGAGACGCTCTCGCCGACCTATCGGCTGACCATCGGCCTGCCGGGGCGCAGCAACGCGCTCGCCATCGCTGGACGCCTGGGGCTGCCCGCTGAGATCATCGCGCAGGGGCGCGAGTTCCTTGGCTCGGCGGGTGTGGAGATGGAGAGCCTGCTGACCACGCTGGCCGAGGAGCGCCAGGGCGCAGCCGACGAGCGCTACCACCTGAGCATGGAGCGCGCGGAGGCTGAGTATCAACGCAAAGAGCTTGAGCGCATGCGACGTGAGACGGAGGAGGAGCGCGAGCGCATCATCAACGCGGCGCGCGAGAAGGCGCGGCGCGAGGCCGACGCCGCCCAGGCCGAGCTGGCGCGCATCCGCACGCAGATGCGCCGCTCGTTGACCGAAGAGCGGCTGGAGCAATTGCGCGAACGCGCCCGCAAGCTGGAGGAGCGCAACGCGCCGCTGCCTTCGCGTGTGCGTCCCGCTGCTGCGCCAGAGCGTGGCGAGGCGATTACTGAGGCGGGCGAGGTACAGGTGGGCGATCAGGTGCGGGTGCGCTCGCTGGGGCAGCCGGGCGAGGTGGTCGCGGCGGCCAATGCGCGCGGCGAAGTGGAGGTGCAGGTCGGCGCGATGCGCATGCGCGTGGCGGCGAGCAATCTGGAGCGGCTAAGCAAGCGTAAAGCTCGCGCTGAGGCAGGCGCCATCGTCGGCGCATCCGTCTATCCGCAACTCGTGACACTGCCCCCGCGCGATGAGGCCAACACGCCAGAGACGCAGCTCGATCTGCGCGGCTGGCGGGTCGAAGACGCGCTCAGCGAGGTGGAAAGTTACCTCAACGATGCCGCCATGACGGGCATGCACAGCGTGCGCCTGCTGCATGGCAAGGGGACCGGCGCGCTGCGGCAGGCCATCCGTGACGAGCTACGCCATCATCCGCTGGTCAAGAGCTTCGAGTCGGCGCCGCCACGCGAGGGCGGCGACGGCATCACTGTCGTCACGCTCGCGGGCTAATGGCGTCCCTCACCCCCGGCCCCTCTCCCAGCGGGCGAGGGGAGCGACCGGATTCCCCCTCTCCTCGCGGGAGCGGGAGCCAGGGGGTGAGGTCGCGCCTGGCATTCCACAGAACACGACTTCCTGGTCACATCGGCTGGGCTTCGCACGTCACTTCTCTAACGGAGTGTGATGCATGTGGCGAAGGCAGGTGACCGATGAACGAA
>JAICSR010000041.1 GCA_025936795.1 Ktedonobacterales bacterium
CTTTGCCCGCCTCCGCCGCTGGGCCGCTGATGGCTTCGAGCAGCCGCAGCAGCGTGGCAGCGTTGGCTACGCGGGTCGGGAATGTCTTGCCATCCTCACTCGTCAGATTCATCTCGACGATGCGCACATCCAGTTGGCGGAAGCCGTCGGCGCGCAGCCGTGCGCGCAGCTCATCCCAGCCGCCAATGGCGCCCTCCGCTGGCAAGAGCGACGTCAACAGGTCGTCTATCGCGTAATACCACTCGCCATCGCGCGGAATACGCCGCACCTGCTGGCCAGTCGGCTCAAACGTCACAGACTCCTGGGCGCCTATCGCAACATCATTGCTTTCGTTATGTTCAGGCGGCGTCTGTCGCGCCGCTTCTCGCTCTCGTCGCTCTGCCATTGTCGTGTCCTCCTGAGTCGCTCTCCGCGCGGAAGCTCTGCCGTCGCTGCGCGCCACGTGACGCCAGGCAATCCTGCCCGCATCGCCGCGCTTCCGCCGCGCTTCCGCCGCGCTTCCGCTACCTGTCTATTCCTTCTCAGGCCCTTGCGGAGGGAAATATTCACGGTTCACGCCGTCTTGGGGCATGCGCATCGCGTCCTTGTTGTCGGTGCGCTGCAGCCCTGTTCCTTGGGTCGCAGCGTGGGTAGCTAGACGGCGCTGGCGGGCGGCCAGAGCATATCGCTGGCGTAGCGGCCCACCACTGGCCCGCCCAGCAGTCGCGCGGCCACGTGCTCGAAGTTGACGCTCGCGCCGCTGCGCCAGAACTCGTCGTCGGAGCGTAGCGCGCGTGGCGCATCGGCTGGGCCAGCGTCGGGCGCGGCCAGCAAGCGTTGCTGTGTCAGCACGCGACGGGCCTGGCGCGCAACCGCTGCGCCAGAGTCGATCACCAGCACATCTGGGCCAACCACGCGCTCAAAGACCGGGCGCATCGCCGGGAAGTGGGTGCAGCCCAGCGCCAGCACGTCAATCCCTTTCGCCAGCAATGGCTCGATGCTCTGGCGAATCTCGCGCTCGACCTCTGGGCCATCCAGTTGGCCCGCCTCGGCCAACGTGACGAGCGATTGGCAGCCGACCGGGTAGACCTCGACTCCCTGCGCGAACTGCGCGATGAGGCCGCGCAGGTACTCGCTGCGGGCGGCGGAGTTGGTGGCCGCCACGGCGACCCGCCCTACGCGCGTCAGCTCGGCGGCGGGCTTGACCGCTGGCACGACCGCGACGAACTTCACCTGCGGATAGGCCGTGCGCAGGGCGTCAATCGCCGCGCTCGACGCCGTATTGCAGGCTACCACGATCAGCTTGACGCCACGCGCCAGCAGGAACGCCGCGCCATTGAGCGAGAGCTGGGTGATCTCGGCCTGCGAGCGCACACCATAGGGGCAGTTTCCTGTGTCACCGAAGAAGATGTAGCGCTCGCCGGGCAACTCACGCAGCAGGTCACGCAGCACTGTCAGCCCACCCACGCCCGAATCAAAGACGCCAACTGGCGCATCTGGCGCGAATCCGTGTCGAAGCTGACCGTTCATCTCCCTGCTCCCGCCGCTGGTTGGGTATCTCCACACTGACTATTGTAGCATGCCTGTCCGCAGCGTCTTCTCACGCCGCATGCCAAATGGGGAGGAGGAGCGACCGATGCGCGTTCTTCGGGACGGCTGGAAAATAGCCCGCGCATCCCATTGCGTGAAACATTGCGCGCGATGGGGCGCTCTGAGCCTGTGGTCCACGCGAGAGATGGACCCCGTAGCTGGACCCTGAAGACCGGAGAGATCATGCAACCTCAACAACCATCGCTTGCCTATCGTGTCGCCATCCTGACGGTGGTGACTGCCCCGCTGATCGGCGTACTCGTCGCCGTTCGCCTGCTCTGGCAGTTCGCGGTCTCGTGGACCGACATCACGCTGCTGCTCGTCATGTATTCGCTGGTGGCGCTGGGCGTCACGGTCGGCTTCCACCGGATGCTGACCCATCGCAGCTTCACGCCGCATCCTGTCGTCAAGTTCATCCTGCTCGTGCTCGGCTCGATGGCGTTTGAGGGTCCAGCGCTGAGCTGGGCGGCGACTCACATCAAGCACCACGCCGTCTCCGACCGCGAAGGCGACCCGCACAGCCCGGTGGATGGCTTCTTCCACGCACACATGGGCTGGCTTTTCACCAAGCAGATGGAAGACCCCAACGTCTATTGCCGCCATCTGGTGAAAGACCCGATCATCAACTTCGTCAGCCGCACATTCCTGCTGTGGGCTGGTCTCTCGCTGGTGATTCCCTTCGCCATCGGCGGCTGGCATGGACTGATCTGGGGCGGCCTGGTGCGCATGTTCCTGACACACCACGTCACCTGGAGCGTCAACTCCGTCTGCCACACCTTCGGCAAGCGCCCGTATGAGACGAACGACGCCAGCCGCAACGAGTGGATCATCGGCCTGCTCGGCTTCGGCGAGGGCTGGCACAACAACCACCACGCCTTCCCGCGCTCAGCCTTCCACGGGCTGCGCTGGTGGCAGTTCGACCTCTCAGGTCTGCTGATCGCGGCGCTCGAAAAGCTCGGCCTGGCGAAGGATGTCTATCGCATCCCGCCAGATCAGATGGCGCGCCGTACCGCCAAGACCGCCGCCCTGCGCGGTAGCCAGAGCGCCGGGCAGAGCAGCGCCGAGGCGCCCAACATCGCCGCGATGACGGCAGCGCCACTGGTCGCGCCCGCCTTCAACGACTAGGGTTTCGCTGAGGCCGAAAGCCCCGCTCCCGCCGCAGCGGGGGAGGGGTTGGGGAGGGGGCGCGCCAACTCACAACAGCCCGCCGCTCACCGCTCAGTGCAGATTGAGCGCGCTGGTGAGGACAGTTCCGAGTGCGGCGCAGGCGACGATGGTCGCCGCCAGCACGATCACGACGAAGATCGCCAGATAGAGCGCCCAGGGACGCCCACGCCGCTTGGCGGGCGTGGCTGGCTCAGCGATGGGCATGGCGACATCGGCCCGCGCCGCTGGAACCGCTGGAGCCGCTGCAGCCACGCTGGCGGGTGTAGCGATGGGGTCGTCAGTCGAGGTGACGCTCTCCGCCTCGACGATGCGCGGCGCGGATGTGGCGGCGGATGCGGGCGCCTCTCCTGCTGGCAGCGCAAGTGGCGGCGCGGCGGAGGGCAGGTTGCGCTCGCTCAGCGCACGATTATGGTAGTAGGCGATGGCGCGCTCACCTGCCGCCCGCAGAAAGGCGTAGTCCACTGCGCCGCCGACGACCGCGCTCACGCCGGGGATGAGGCGCCCAACCAATTTGGCGGTTTGCTCAGCGGTTAGTTCCACACTCAGGCGCGCCAGCACGCGCGGCAAGATTTCCGGCAACACCTGCGCCATGCCCTCGCGTGTCAGCCAGTTGCCGACGCCACGCAAGCTATCAATGCCAGCGGCCAGCGCCAGCACATCGGCCAGCCGCACCTGCTCCTCGACCACCGAGGTGTCATAGCCATACGACTGCGCGACCTTGGCTGCCATGCGCACGGCATAGATGGCCGTGAGCTGCACGTCGGCGCCCATGCCCACCAGCGCCCAGAGGCCACCCGGCAGCGCCGTCACCGCGCCGGTGAGCGCGGCGCGATGCCGATATTGCGCGGCGAAGTGGCGCGCGACCTGATCGCGCTCACGGATGGGTTCATTGAGGATGTCGTCGAGCGAGCGAATGTACTTGTTATGGCGCTGGTGAATGCGCAGCACTTCCGGGTCAACCGCCGCCGCCCAGGAGATGACCTGGCGAATGCGTTCGGGGGTGCGCCCCGGCTTCACGTTGAGCAGCGATTGCACCTCAGGCGGCACCGCGTCGAACGCTTTGCCGACCACACCGCCTGCCGGATTGAGGTACTGTTCGCCCTGCTCGCCCTGCTCGTCCTGCTGGCCATCTGCCGTCGTCATCGCGCTACCTCCCGCGTCTCCAGGTCAGGCGCCACATCGCGCCGAGGCGCCTTCCGCCAGTATAGGGGAGCGGCGGCGTTCGGGCAAGGGGGGCATAATAGCGTATCGGGCCGCATGTGGCGCATCGTGGCGCGCTCATGCGGCGCTGGGCGCCAGGAAGGAGCTATCGCGCTCGATCAGCCAGCTGTGCGCGCCGCCGCTCTGCTGGCGCAATACCAGCGTTCCGCTGACGGACGTGGCGGCCTTGGCGCGGCGCAGCGTCAATTGGTAGCGGGTGGCGCCGTCGGTCGAGACAACGCTGCCACTGTCATATGGCGCCGTGGCGCACGAAACAACCTTGCCTGCATTCGCATCCTGCGCCTGAAGCTGCGCGATGGCCTGGCGTGAATCGAATGCGCCCGTGACGGCGGGAGGAATCGGCGCTGGATCAATCGCGGCGACGAGGCGCTGGTAATCCTGCTGTTTGAGCGCGTCGCAGACGAACGCAGCGGCGCTGGCGGCGGTGGTATTGACGCTGGGCGATGGCACGATGGCGAAATGCAGCAGGTTGGCCGCTTCATAGCCCGCCGCGCCGACCGCCAACAGCAACATCGCCAGCACGACGGTGAGCAGCGTCGTCGACGAGTTCCCGGACGAGTTCCCGCGCTGGTTGGCTGCTGACCGGTCGGCAGGCGGATTCGGCCTCGGTCGTCCCATCGGCGCGCATCCTTCCTGGCCCTTCCCTGGCCTTTCCTGGCGCCTCGCCCAGACGTACGCGCAGCGCCTCGTCGCAATTGTACCATGCCGCCGCTGTGGAGGCTGCGGCCTGGCTGGTGATCGCCACGCGCCTGAGACGTATGTGGCGCGCCACGAGAGTCGGACGCGAGAGTTGGGCGCGCGAGACGAGAGTCGGGCATGGAATGTGCTGCCCATTATTTCGCCTGGCCATGAGTCCCGCAGTGACCATGCGAGCAACGCAAGGAGAACGCATGACAGATCAGGAACGATTGCTGATGGATAGCCCTCCGCTGGAGGGAGTTGTACTGGGTCTTGGGAGAGAGTGGGTAGCCGCTGAGCAGCGTGGCGACAGCGATGCGCTGGCGCAGACGCTGACCGATGACTTCATCGGCGTTGGCCCGCGTGGGTTCATGCTGACCAAGGAGCAGTGGTTGGCGCGCTACCGTTCTGGCGACCTGAAGAACAAGACCTTCGAGTTGGACGACGTGACAGCGCGCGCCTACGTCAATACCGCCGTGCTGATCGGTCGTCAAACACAGCAGGCGAGCTACCAAGGCCATGATGCCAGCGGACAATTCCGCGCCACGCTGGTCTTCGTCAAGCGTGATAGCGCATGGCAACTTGCCAGTCTTCACCTCAGCCCGATTGTGGCCGAGTAAGGCCGTGGAGGCGCTCGCCGATTGATGCAGGTGAGCGCCTTCATGCAAGGTTGAGAGATCGGCGCGCCTGCCTCTCTGTCGCGTTTGGAGGGACAGGCTGCCTACGCCATCGCACATCTCGGATTCGCCCTAGATTCGCCCTACAGCGGCGTACATATCCGGGCGCTCTTCTCGCTCGCTAGTACCATTGGGCGCGCTGGCGCAGTCCTTGCATGTGGCTACCTTCCGCCATCACACGTCTGAGTATCTGACCACCACAGCCGATGAACTTCAGCGCCTGCCCGCTATTTTCCTCCTCTCGCATGCCGCCCCAACCAAACAACCACCTGCGTTGACACGAACAGTCGTTCTACGGTACACTCAGCAGGGGAGCGCACAGGGTGACAATCGCCCCCAGCGACGGACCTGGAAACGGACGTGACGACGGAGGTGTGGCAGGCGGCCTGGTTCTTGCGTAGCGCACGGTGAGCGGCGCGAGCAGGCGAGACGATGGACGTGCGGCGTGGATTCACGCGCACGCTGTGGTATCAGCGACGAACGAACCGCACTGAGCGGGCCGGAGGGACACATGCGGGCATTCATAGACGATTCACAGCGCACACTGCGTCGGCCTGGTCTGCGCGCGACGAATGGCGTCCCTGCTCCAGCGGAGATGCGTGAGGCGCGTGAGGCGACAGGCCTGGGAGCCAGCGCCCGCTACGACCGCTATCAATCGGCGCAGGCGCTTGCCAGCGCGGCGACCGCCGCCTATCCGATCCCGGGCGGCGCCTACCCACAGCCAAGCTATCCCGCGCCGACGCCCGGCGCATATGGCAGCCTCGGCTCGGCGACCGCCTACCCTGGCCCCTATGCGCCCTACGCGCTGCCCGGCGCGACGACGCAACTCGACCCCGATGTCTGGCTGATCGCGCTGCCCAATGGCTCTGGCGGCATGCGCTCGCTCGAAGGAGCCAGCCGCCCCGGCGCGATTCGCGTGAGTCGCCCCTATGGCCACCTGCGCACCGTGCGCCCGATCACGCCGCTGAGTGTGCTGGAGACGCCGATGTCGGAGCCAGGCGACCCGGTGGGCGCGCAGGTGGTGACGGATGGCCTCGGCCCCGTCACGGAGTCGGCGGAGGCGCTCGCCAGGCGCGCCAAATCGGCTGCGCGCTCGGCGTCGCGTGTACGAACGAAGCTGGCGGCCGCTCAACGTGACCGTGCGAGCGAGGGGGCCAGCGCCGCTGCGCTGCCAGCCGAGCGACCCGCGCCGCAGATCGTCTCGGCTGTCGAGGTAGAGACCGACGCGGGAGTCTTCCGCGTGGAGCGGCCAGGCGCAGTCCTTGACCATAGCGACATGGCCTGGGCGATGGCCCACCTGGAGGCCGGCGAGCCGGATGGTGTCGTGGCGCTGCCGCGTCGCCAGCTTGCCCTGCTGCTGACCTTGCTGCCCACGCCCGAAGACCCGGAGCAGCCCGAACAAGACATGCACTGGGGCTGGGCGCATCGCCTGCGCGGGCCGTGGGAGCGTGGGCCGCTGCATCCCAAGGGCAAGCTGGGCCGCCTGATCGCGCTGGACCCCGACCCCTCAGGACAAGGCATGCATCGCGCCTGCTTCGAGCTGTTGGGAACTGATGAGGTCGTCTGGGCGGTTGGTGTGCCCTGCTTCCGTCAGGGGAGCGTCTACGAGCTGACCCCGCTGGGCAAGTATAGCCTGAGCCGCTGGCTGACGTGGCCGATCACCAAGGTGCGCCGCCGCGCCGCCGGAGCTGAGCGCCCAGAGTGGGAGATCGCGCGCATCGTCTACCGCGTCGGCGCGCCACGCTGGCCGCTGGCCGGGGTGGTCGAGCCGATGGGGCCAATCGGCGTCTCAGGCTAGCGCGCCACCAGCCAACCCCAAACCCTTGAGCGTATCGCTAAAAATGCCCGCTGTGAGGTCACTCCCACGGCGGGCATCTCTCTGCTCTCACCGATGTGCAAGCACCCGATGAAGCCAGGTAACCCTGAAATGGATTCCACTTCACATTGTAAGCTAGAAGTTACATTAATTGCATTACACATGGAACACACTAGCAAGCTATTGACAAATGAGCAGGCAGCAAGTATTCTTTCACCGCTCCTATTTTTGAGCAATCAATGAACGTTTTGCATGAAGGAGACGAGCAATGAGCAAACGCGACGCCGCACAGGATGGGGGGGTAATCATGCAAGAACTCGCCGAACCCGCAGCAATGACATCGTCCGTTCTCGGCGGCTGAACCTCCGCACCGCGTCACCCTACCTCGCGATTCTTGCGCTGTTGGCGTTATTCTGGGGAGTCCTGCGCTTCACCTCATTCGGGTCGCCAGCCTCTCAGCCAGACGCAGGTTCTCCTCCGAAGCCAGGCGTAACCCAGACCGGACCAGCCGCAACCGAACAATGGACCCCGGCACAGGGCCTCCCAAAGCAAACGCTGAGTTTGGCGTTTTCAGATAAGGCTCCCGCTGTAGGATATGCAGCGGCCTTTGTGAACAAAACCACCCAGGCGGTGTATACGACGACCAACACGGGGAGCGTCTGGAAGTATGTCAACGCCGTGCAGGCGCCAGTAGCGGATGCGCTTGCGACGGATCCAACGGATCCGCAGGATATCGTGATGCTCTCCTTCAGTGCGCCTGCGCCGGGAACCTACACGATTCAGCGCTCTACTGACGGCGGCCGCACCTGGACCCAGCAAGTGACTTCATTGCCCTCAGCCGCGACCGTCTCGCAGATCGGGTGGGCGGATTCCACCTTCCTCGCCAGCTTCCAGCTTGATCGCCAGCCCATCGGCGATAGTGCGCTCGTGGCCTTCCCCGCTGCGGGGAGTAGCCAGCATTTGGATGTCGATGGCAAGATCAACGGTAATTCCTTCCCGCATATCCAACTCATCAGCAGTCACAATCATACGTTGCAAATCTGGGGCGTAGATGATGCCCAGCCGCAGCGGACGATTGGTCTGGCCACTGCAAATATGGGCCAGACCTGGCAGACGCTCAGCGCAACGGCAGGCGGCAATGCCATCAAGCCCATCGCGACGACCGCCAATGGGGCAGCCCTGGTGGCCATGACGACGAATCAGGCCCAAGTCGCCCTCTCACGTGACGGCGGACTCACCTGGCAACTGCAAAAGAGCCTTGGCGCTGGTACGTTCCAGGGGGATCGGGAATCCTTCGTGACGGGCGCTGGGCAACTGTTGCTGCATGTCTCCACAGGCGCGAACCCTGGCATGTACGGCCTACGCAATGGCGCATGGATCAAGATCACGGCGCGGGATGTCGTCGCGGTCAGCACTGACGCCAATGGCAACCCCGTCCGGCTGTGGTCCTACGACACCAATGGCCTCGTCACGTGGATGAATTACTAGCTCGGCAATCCCTTCCATCACACGCGTTGAAGCACATCAACCATCGAGAAAGGCTTGCCCGATGCGCCAGCAGATATTCCCAGGCTCTAGGCTTGTGCTCAAGTTGCTCCTTGTCGCGATGATAGCCGTTGGCGCCACGCTCGCCATCCAGCCAGCGCCCGCGCGCGCCCACCCGGACGCGAAGGCTTATTCAAACAATGGAGTACCCGTCATCTACGTGCATGGCTTTAACTCCAATGACGCCATCCCTTACGGGTGCGATGGGATGCCCAATTTCGGGACCATCAAACAATTCTTCGGCAATCATGGATGGTCGGGCGCCACATATGGCGTGGGGTACTACAATGGTGACGGAAACTGCGACTCCCTGTTGCAAAACGAAGCCTGGCGGTGTACCGGGTGGTATGCTGGAAGCGAAGGAACGACGTCCGAGGACGTGCGTCACAAGTCGTGTGAGCTCGCCTGGTACATCTGGGATCACTTTACCAGTGCTGGGGTAGCCGTGAAGCTGATCGGCCACAGCGCAGGAGGCATCATCATCCGCCAGGCAATGAACGATACCCCCTATGAAACAGCCTTCCCGCCCTACCTGACGATCGAAGATGTCGTCACCGCTGGGACTCCACACCAGGGCATGGCAGCCACAGCAGCCCAAGTCTATTGTGGAGGATGCCTTGAGGTGGAGCAAATACAGGCCGACAACGCGATGATGCAAAATATGAACAGCAGCAGCGTCCGTGGTGGATTCGGCAGGAATCCACAGGGGAACACAGGGACGGACTGGACCACGATGGCCAGCACAAATGACAGCGTGCTCTACCTTGGCTGTGCGGGAGCCACCGACTGGTTCGGTGGCCATCTAGGAAATGCTAACCAGGACTCTGGCGTCAACGGGGAGTATTGCGGCTTCATGCCTGGCGCGACGCATTTAGACGCCTATACTGGGCCGCCGACCTATTACGAGCACGGTGACTATCTAACAGACACATCGACCGGTTGGGATGCCAAGGTGTCCTATAGCGACAACAACGGTGGGAACTGGACTGATGCCTGCTCTACCTGCACCTACAAAATGACGCACTCGATTCAAACGATGCTGTACGCGGTTTCCTACACCAGCTGGTAGGAATCTGCTCACACGATTGCATCTTTGGATTGTCCTCACGCTTGGAGCTCAGCAGCTCCAAGCGTGAGGACGCCTGGCAGAAAGGGATACTTCATGAGGGGAGCGCTAAGCGCCTTTCGAGCGCCCAGATTCCTCGGGCTGCTGATCTGCCTCCTCGGCGCCGCAAGCGTCATCATCAGCTACTTTGTGTTTCCACTCTATGTTAACCTGGATGGTAGCGCCGAATTCTCTGGCTGGGAGTGGGTCAGCGCCCAGATCAACAATATGTTGATACAGGGTGTGACACCTACCTTCATTTTCGGGATCGGCTGGACATTACTGCCGCTGATCGCAGCAGCGCTCGTAGGCATTCTGGGCATCGCGCGTGCGATCTTTGCGCTGCGCTCCCTGGCTCCGCTCTATTTAATCATCTGCCTGCTGGGAAGTATCGTGCTCGGCTGCACTCTCTTTTTGGTCGTGTACGGCCTTCGTCTAGGCGCCCTGGGTGAAGCCGCTGGCTATGTGCTCTGCTTCTGGGGCCATCACCTCTTGCAAGACGAACGACCCGCTCGTGTGACCATTTGGGATCAGTCCATCTAGCAAGTCATACCAGTCCCGACCCAGCCGCGTAGTCACCTCATGCCGCCACGGTCTCTGAGTAAAGTTCCCCCACTTTTCCGCGAGGAGAGGGAGCAGGGGGCGATGTCGCGCCCCCTCAATTCTGCCCGTTCTCGCCCGCCTCGGCGAAGAGCGCGCGCATGGCGCTGAGGCGTGGATCCTCCTCCTCGGTGGGGCAATCGCAGGGGCCTTCATTGAGGTCCTTGCCACAGTGCGGGCAGAGGCCAGCGCAGTCTTCGCTGTGCAGCGGCTTCATCGGCAGCGCCAGCACCAGCGCCTGACGAATCGGCTCGCGCAGGTCTACCTGATGATGGCGGTCAATCGCGAAGGCGTCCTCATCGTGCGGACCCTCTACCGGCGCGCCGCTCATCACATTGATGACCGGGTAAAACTCCTCACGCAGCGGAAACGTCAGCGTGGTGGTGAATGCGCGCAGGCAGCGTGTGCATTCCAGCCGCACAGGCGCATGCACGACACCATCCACGTAGATACCCTGATTGGTGCGATGCAGACGCAGATTGCCCGTCAACGGCCCGGCCAACTCCGCCTCGCCCTCGCGCAGATCGAGGGAATCGCTACTGTCCAGTTCCACATCGGTCGTCGAGCCGGGGGCGTCTTTGAGGAGTTGGGCGACATTGTAAATCATGAGGACACTCCTTGAGCCAGCGCCCAGTTGTAGGTGATGAGGATATGGCGATGGCTCCCTCTAGTATAGCGCATCGCGCCGCCTGCCTCGTTGCCCTTCAGCCGACTGAGCGACGACGCCACGCCTCATGCACCCCGCGAATAGCCCTCGGCGCCACTAGCAGGCGGCGCGTCTTGATGCGTATCATGCTAGTCATGCTAGCCATGCGACCGGAGCCACTGTCAGCGCGTCACGAGCGCGTTGCGCACATCACGACTGTTCGCGAGAGGTAAGCTGCTATGAGAGACATTCCAGCGACGATGCGCGCCCTTGTCCTGCATGCCTATGACCTCGAAGGCTACGATTCGCTGACCCTCGAAGAGCGCCGCACGCCGCGCCCTGCCAGAGGAGAAGTCCTGGTGCGCATGACGGCCAGTCCGATCAATCCGGCGGATATCGCTTTCCTGCATGGGCTGTATGGGGCGAAGAAACCGCTGCCGGTGGTTCCAGGCGTCGAAGGGTGCGGCGTCGTGGTCGCGGTCGGCGGTGGCTGGATGGCGCGCAGGCTGCTCGGCAAGCGCGTGGCCTGCGCGGCGGGCAATGGCGACGGCGCATGGGCGGAATACATGGTAGCGCCTGCGCTTCAGTGTGCGCCCCTGCCAGCCAGGGTCAGCGACGAACAGGGGGCAATGAGCATTGTCAACCCATATACCGCCTGGGCGCAGCTCGCTATCGCGCAACAATTGCGGATGCGCGCGATCATTCAAACGACGGCGGCAGGCGCGCTGGGACGCATGGTGATTCGGCTCGCCAGGCGCCGTGGCGTGCAGGTCATCAACATCGTGCGGCGCGACACGCAGGTTAAGGCGCTGCAAGCGATCGGCGCCACCTATATTCTCAACAGTGAGGCGCCCGATTTCGATCAGCAGTTGCGCACGCTGAGCCACCAGCTAGACGCGCGCCTGGCGTTTGACTCGCTGGCAGGCGCCATGACGGGACGCCTGCTCGCCGCCATGCCGCCCCGCGCGCGGGTCGTGGTCTACGGTGGCCTCTCGATGGAGCCGATTCAGGCCATTCCTGGCGATGTGATCTTCGACCAGCGATCTATCGAGGGATTCTATCTGGCGCACTGGGTCGCACGGCAGCGGCTGCTCACGTTGCTCTCGATGCAGCGCGAGCTGCGACGCCTCAGCGAGGTGACCCACACCGAGGTTCAGCTACGTGCGCCACTGGCGGCGGGGCAGCGCGCCATTGCGACCTATGAGGCGCAGATGTCAGCAGGCAAAGCGCTCTTGATGCCGGGTATGGCGCCGGACTGAGCCGCGCACAGTCAGTTACACCGGCCGGGCAGCGTGCGCGCCTGGCGGATGTGATACACTATCCGCGCTAGCGTCCACCATGCGCGACGGAGGCGCTGGCTGGAGCGGGATGGAGCGCGGGCCCATAGCTCAGCGGCAGAGCAGTCGGCTCATAACCGAACAGACGCAGGTTCGATCCCTGCTGGGCCCACCAGAGGCGCCTTCGTGGCGCCTGGCGTAATGTCGGGCGTGATGTGATGTTCCCCAGCGCGCTGCGCATCGCTTGCGCATTGCTTGCAGATTGGCGCGCAGATGGCGGGGCGTTCCCTCCTCAGCGAATGATGATGGAGCTGATGGAGCGGCGCGCCCCGCCACGTTGTGTGCGCAGCCAGCGACCGAGGCCGACGCAAGACGAGCCGAGAGATAGGCGAGAGATAGGCGAGAGACAGGCGAGAGATAGGCGAGAGACAGGCGCTCCGGGAAGTGACGAGCGCGGGAGGACCCAGAGCATGCAATTTTTCGACCGCGCGAAGATTTATGTCACAGCGGGCAATGGTGGCAATGGCTCGGCGCACATGCGCCGCGAGAAGTTCGTGCCATTTGGCGGGCCAGATGGCGGCGACGGCGGGCGTGGTGGCAGCGTCTACCTCGAAGCCGACCCCGGCATGAATACCCTCGTGGACTACCACTATCGCCAGCGCCACAAGGCGACCAGTGGCGGCTCAGGTCGGCGACAGAAGATGCACGGCGCGGCAGGCGATGACCTCATCCTCAAAGCGCCTGCTGGAACCATCGCACGCGACGCTGCGACTGGCGAAACGCTGGCCGATCTGACCGAGCCAGGGCAGCGCGTGCTGGTGGCGCGTGGCGGGCGCGGCGGTCTTGGCAACACCCACTTCGCCACGTCCACCAACCAGGCGCCACGCGAGGCGCAACTCGGCGAGCCAGGCGAGGAGCGCGAGATTGACCTCGAATTGAAGCTGATCGCCGATGTCGGGCTGGTGGGCTACCCCAACGCGGGCAAATCAACGCTGCTCTCGGTCGTCACCGCTGCGCGCCCCAAGATCGCCGACTACCCCTTCACCACCCTCACGCCCAATCTGGGCGTCGCGGTCATCGGCGACCCGACGGCGGGCGACGATTACAGCTTCGTCATCGCCGATATCCCCGGCCTGATCGAGGGAGCGGCGCAGGGCGTGGGCCTGGGGCATGAGTTTCTGCGCCATGTGGAGCGCTGCCGCCTGCTGCTGCACCTGATTGATGGCGTCTCGGAGCGCGAGCCATGGGAAGAGTTCGAGGCGATCAACCGCGAGCTGGAGGAGTATAGCCCGCAGTTGGCGACACGCCCGCAGATCATCGTGCTGACCAAAATGGACCTGCAAGAGGCGCGCGACCGCTGGCCCGCGCTGCGCGAGCGCGCCGAGGCGCAGGGCATCGAGGCGCTGGCTATCTCGGCGGCCACCAGCGATGGCCTGCAAGACCTGCTCAACACCACGGCGCAACGTCTGATCGAGATTCGCCGCGACGAGGCCGAGGCGCTGGCGCGCGAGCCGGTCGTCTCCACCGAGACGGCTGGCCCCGTGCTGCGCCCAGAACCAGACGACGCCTACACCGTCGAGCGCGAGGCTGATGGCTTCCGCGTGCGCGGCAAGCGGATCGAGCGCATGGTGGCGATGACCAACCCCGACAACAGCGAAGGCATGGACCGGCTGGAGACGCAGTTGCGCCGCCTGGGCGTGCTGAAGGCGCTGGAAGACGCTGGCGTGCAGCCTGGCGACATGGTGCATTTCGGCAAATTCGAGCTGGAGTGGGGCGACGAGATGTTCTAGCGGCGCGAATCCTCATCGCCAGCCCCGCTCCCAGCGGGCGAGGCGAGCGCCACGTCGCACGCGGTACAATAGCACAGAGAACCGACGAGAGCGTAACAGAGCAACGCGCCCAGGCGCCTGAGATGTAGAGGAATGGTCAGACATGAGCACGCCCGACGCGAACGTGAATGCCGCCAACGCCGCTGAGGCAGGCGCGAGTCATCCTAACGGCGAGCTGGCCCCCAACTACTTCATGCACACCTTCGCCAATGGCTTGCGTATGGTTGGCCAGCGCATGCCCAGCCTGGCCTCGGTGACGTTTGGGGTGCAGGTTCCGGCGGGCATTCGTGAGGAGCCAGCCGACCGCCTCGGCCTCACCTATCTGCTCTCCGACATGATGTTCCAGGGGACCGAGCATCGCAACGTGCGCCAGCTCACCGAGGAGTTCGAGGATATCGGGGCGCGCAAGGGCGGCGAGAATGCGATGGAGTACGGGCGCTACACGGCGCAGATCGTCGGCAATCGCTTTGACCGCGCGCTCGACCTCTTCGCCGATGTGATGCTGCATCCCACCATCCCTGACGACGAGTTCAACCAGATGCGCAGCGTGCAGCTTCAGGATATTCGCCGCCGCGACGACGAGCCAATGCGCCGCATCTTCGATCTCGTGCGCGAGCGCTTCTATGCTGGGACGACGCTGGGCCGCCGCTCGATGGGCAAGCGCGAGACGGTCGAGCAACTCACGCCCGACGATCTGCGCACGTTCTACCGCGCCCGCTACAAGCCACAGGGCACGCTGATCTCCATCGCAGGCGCCTTCGAGTGGGATCACGCTGTCGAGCGCGTCGGCGAACTCTTTGGCGCCTGGATTGGCGAGGCGCCTGCGGCGCCAGCGCAGCGCCCGCAGCCGCAGACGGGCATGAATGTCGAGATCATCGAGGGCAACCAGGAACACATCGGCATGGCGTTCCCCTTCCCGACCTATGGCGACCCCGACTACTACGCCGCCAGCGTCGCGCTGGAAATCTTCGGCGGCGGCATGACCTCGCGTCTCTTCCGCGAGGTGCGCGAGAAGCGCGGGCTGGTCTACTCCGTCGCTGCGCTCTTCGCGCCCAATGGCGAGTTTGGCGCGGGCTACCTCTACGCGGGCGCCTCGCCCGACAAGGCGCGCGAGACGGTGCAGGTGATGCTCGACGAACTGAAGCTGCTGCAAGAGCAGGGCGTCAGCGAGGACGAGTTGCAGCGCGCCAAGACACAGATCAAGAGTGAGCTGGTGATGCGCGGCGAAAGCTCGGCGGCGCGGATGGGCGCACTGGCCCGCTCGTGGTGGTTCGAGCGGCGTCTCATCACGATTCAGGAACTCAAGGCGGCGATAGATGGCGTCACGGCGGAGCAGATTCTCGGCCTGCTGCGGCGCTTCCCCCCGACCACGCCGCTGGTGATCGGCGCCATCGGCCCACGCACCGAGAAAGAGCTGGTCGGCGATGCGCTGGCCAAGCTGGGGTAGAGTGACTCTGGCGCGCAGACGCCTACCAGCCGCGCGCCGGCGCGTCGTTGGATGGCTCGACGATCTCGCGGGTGAACCAGCCACCGTAGAGATCGTCGAGTTGTGACTGCGCGCTCGCCGGCGCGTGTTGCTTGCGGGCGATATGGGATTTACAGCGGAATCGAGAGCAGCGACGCTTTGTAGTTTTGTACCCACGTTTCCAGATTCACCTGCAACGGGGCCGCCCATTCCGGAGAGTTCTGATCCGCAGCCAGGTCCATCGCCCGCATCAGCTTTGCGTAGGCGAAGAGATTCGCCAGCCGCATCCATGTGGGCAGGTGGGAGATGGCCTCCTCACTCAGGGTAGCGTGTTGGGTATACCCACTGATGAATGCGCGCAGTGACGGGCTGCTCAGATCAACGCCGCCCTCAAACAGGTCCCTGAGGGCAAATGCGACATCTGCGGCATACCAGCAAGACGAACAGTCGTCGAAGTCCAGCATCGCGCGGGCGTCGTCTTGCCAGAAGAGATTATCGAGTTCGAAATCCCCGTGAATGAGGCCATAGTTCGTGGCTGTCACTGGAAGCGCAGCAAGCCATGCGGTGAGGTAATCGCATTCGGCCTGAACCCGTGGCTCATGGTGTGGCGCTGCGAGGAGGGCCAGCGTGAGGCGATCCATCCATGTGCGGCGAGCGGGCGCCGTGGGGTCTTGATAGCGGCGCATCGCGGCATGCAGGCTCCCGAGGGTCGCGCCCCACTGCTCAAATTGAGCTTCGCTTAGCGCTTCAATCTCCATCTGAGCGCCGTGCAGTTCCGCAAACACGACGGCGTGAAATGTTCCCAGATCGGTCTCGACTGTCTCGACACGTCGGCCACTTTTGGATGCAATAGGCGTCGTGACGGCCATGCCCTGGCCTGCCAGCCAGTCGAGCAGCGTCATCTCAGCTGCGATTTCCGCCGCTGTCCGTTCGGCGCTCTCGGCGAAGCGCAGAAAGTAGCGTTCACCGTCCTTGCGGAAGACGTACACGAAGTTGGCGCTTGACCTGTAGAATTGCGCTGGCTCTGGATCGTGCTCCCATTGCTCAAGAATGCGTTCTGGAATTCGGAACCGTCCTTGTGCGTCCACGGCGCTATCAACCGTGACCATCGCGCTCAGTTTCATCATAGGCGTCGCCTTTCTTTGGGGAGAGTATTGATGGCCCTGCGCCATCAAGCAGTCGAATGGTATCACGTCCAGGGCGATTGCGACGAGCGAACGAGGTCACCTCATCAGGAGGTCACCTCATCAGGAGGTCA
>JAICSR010000219.1 GCA_025936795.1 Ktedonobacterales bacterium
GCGCGCCATTGATCATCGCCGGTCGCAGCTCACTGCGGCGCATGTCACTGGCCGCCTGAGATGCAGCATAGTCGCACGACGGCATCAGAGCAAGCTCTCAGGCGCCACGGCGCGCACACTTGCGTGCGCCTGGTTGCGACCTCAACCAGCAGCCAGATCACACAGGCTTGAATCACCACATGTGTATATGTTACATTAACCTATGTTATCTCTATCTGTGATACGTTAACTCATGTGAGGGCAAGCGGCATGTACGTTGACATCCTCATTCTGGCGTCGCTGATTGAGCAGCCGCGCCACGGGTATGAGATCAAGCGCCAGGTGCAGGGGATCATTGGCCACCTCGTGAACATCAACAACAACCAGCTCTATCCCGCGCTGCGCCGCTTCGAGGAGATGGGCGCAGTCACGCGGGAGGTCGTGCGCACGCAGGGCAAGCCAGACAAGCATGTCTATCACATGACAGATCGCGGCGCGGAGCTTCTGCAAGACCTGCTCTGCGATTTCCCCCTGGAACAGGCGCGCGACGATGTTGGATTCCAGGTGCGCGTCGGCTTCTTCCATCTGCTGGAGCCAGAGGCGCGTCTGGCAATCCTCGCCACGCGCGAAACCGCGCTCAGGGAGTGGCAGCTCTATCTGGAACATGCGCTCGCGCAGGCGCGTGAGCACGGCGATACGCTGCGGTTCGCCCAGCGCATCATCGAGTTCAATCAGCAATCCATCCAGCGTGAACTGGACTGGATCGTCCAATTGCGCGAGGAGGTCATCGTATGAGCGCTACGACCGTACAGCATCTCCTGCCCTTGCTGCTGGCGTATGCGCTCATCGCGCTCTTTTTGGTCGCAGAACGCCTGTTGCGGCGGGGTGAGCATGCGAAGACGATCAAGCGTCAACCGACAGATCGTGGCAGCACGCGGTTCGTCGGGCTTGCATTCGGGGCAGCATGCTGGCCCTGATGGTGGCGGCGTTCCTCGGCGCGTCGGCGCCCGGCGCCATTCCCTCAGCGCTTGCCTGGGTTGGCGTCGCGGTCATGGCGCTTGGCCTGCTCGTGCGCGTCTGGTCGGCGCGAACGCTGGGAGAGTTCTACACGCGCACATTGCTCGTGAGCGGGCGCCAGCAGCTTGTGGAATCAGGCCCCTACCGCTGGCTGCGTCATCCCGGCTACAGTGGCGACATCGTCCTCTTGCTGGGAGCCGGAGCCGCCACTGGCAACGTCTTCGTATTCGCTGTCATTGCGCTCATGGTCTTGCCAGCCTATGGCTATCGTATTCACGTCGAAGAACTGATGCTCCGCCAGCAGTTCGGCGCCACGTTTGAGCGCTATGCGCAGACCCGCTGGCGAGTGATACCGTTCCTGTATTGACATGCTCTGCGCTCTCATGTGTGTCATCCGCTGAACGGCTCGCCAGACGGTAGTCAGCGAGTATGCTACCATCTCCTGGCGCAGTTCATGACGACTGAGAGCAGCAGGCGCACGGTGGAGCATGATACCATGTCCGGCTTGATCGTTGGCGTGGCGTCAGACCTCACCCCCAGCTCCTCTCCTGCGAGGCGAGGGGAGTCCGGATTCACTATCGCCTCGCGCGCCACTGCCCGGCGGCGTTACGCGCGCTCACGCGGTTCGTAACGCTTACGAGACGGGCGCATGTCATACTGTACGTATTGAAGCGTCCGACGAATTCGGACGTTTGACAACGGCTCGATACGGCTCGATACGGCTCGATACGGCTCGATACGGCGCGAAGAGGCCAAATAATGCCTGCTCCCCAAGAGTCTGCGCTTGCAGTCGCCAACCGCCCTGGCCCGCTGGAGACGCGCCTGCATGGACGCTGGCTGGTCGTGGCGCGGCTGAGCGTGCTAGTGGCTGCGCTGGTCACACTCGCGCTGAACGTCATCGCGCTGCCCGACACCTATGGAGCGCTCTTCACCCTCACCCAGCCGCAGCTCGTGGAGCTGCGGCGCCTGGGGCTTTCCCCTACGCTCTACGTTATCCTGCTGATCGTGGAGAATACGTCGGTTCCACTGGTGGATATGGGGCTGGCGCTGCTGCTCATGT
Organism: Ktedonobacterales bacterium; assembly: GCA_025936795.1. GTDB lineage: Bacteria > Chloroflexota > Ktedonobacteria > Ktedonobacterales > JADMIN01 > JAKAIY01. The sequence goes on from JAICSR010000219.1 coordinate 2,057, forward strand.
GGCGCCGCTCTGATGACCGCATCGCGCTCTTGTGCGCGTTCGCGCTCGTGACCTTTGGCGGCGGCGTTTCGCTCTTTGATTTCGCCCGTGGGGCAATCGCGCCGTCCCTGGCGACCAATCCCGCCTTGCGCATCCTCACCCTCACGCTATTTGCGGTGGGAGAGGCTTCCCTGGTCCTGTTCTTCTATCTCTTTCCGTCGGGGCGATTTGTCCCGCGCTGGACATGCTGGGGCGCGCTGGTGGTAGGCGCCTTCTATCTCGCCGTGATCTTCTCTCCATCGCTGGTCTCCAAAGATGGGGGACCAACCGCATTCCTCGTCCCCTTCTTCCTGCTGAGCGCTGCGGTGGCGCAGGTCTCTCGCTATCGCAGCGCTTCCACGCCCAGAGAACGAGAACAGACCAAATGGGTAGTTTTTGGCGTGGCCATAGCTGGGCTGTTCCTCGCCGTGATGATCCCAGTCACCGTTCTGGTTCTGCCTGCATCCGTCCAGAACGATCCAGTCCTGGAGAGTCTCAACCCCATATTTCAAGTCGCCCTCGTACTCATTCCCATCTTCATCGCCATCGCCATTTTGCGCTCACGGCTGTGGGACATTGACACCATCATCCACAAGACGCTGGTATATGGCTCGCTGACGGCGCTGCTGGCGGCGGTGTATGCGGGCCTCATCAGCGGGCTGGAAAGTCTGGCCGGACTCGTCGTTGGGCAAGCCGCAAGCAACCCGCTGGCGCTTGTGATCTCGACGCTGGCAATCGCCGCGCTCTTCCAGCCTGCGCGCAGGGGCATCCAGAATGTCATTGATCGCCGTTTCTACCGCAGGAAATACACTGCCGAGAAGACGCTGGCGGCCTTCAGCGCGCTGCTGCGCAATGAAGTGGAACTCGAGCAAGTGCGCGTACACCTGCTGACGGTGGTGAGCGAGACGATGGCGCCAGCGCATGTCTCACTCTGGCTGCGCGTACCCGAACAACACTCCGCAGAAGCAGAACAGGCCTATCGCCTGGAACGCCTGAACTCTCAGTGAGCATGAGCGGCGCGGTGTACACTGACGTGGGACCGGTGGCGCAGGTGAGCAGGCGACAGGAGACGCGGGAGCATGCAGCACGAGAGCGTGACGGCGCGGCGACTGGCGTGGCTGCGGCGGCTGGGCGAGCGGCTGCGCGCGGCGGTGAGCGCCGGGCTGCGCGCCGAGAGCATCGAGCGGCTCTCCAGCGTGGCGGGCGAGCGCGGCGGCGATGTCATCTATCGGCTGGATGAACACGGCGAGGGCGCGCTGCTGGCGCTCTGTGACGAGTGGGCGCGCGAGGAGCCATTCCTGCTGGTGGCCGAAGGGCTGGAGGAGGGGCAGCGCATCTTCCCGGCTGGCGCCAACGCCGACCTCCTGGCCTTCACGCTGATCGTGGACCCGGTGGATGGCACACGCGGCCTGATGTATGGCAAACGTAGCGCGTGGGCGCTGCTGGGCGTCGCGCCGCCACCGCGCGCTGGCGCTAGCGCTGGCGCCAATCTGACGCTGGCCGACATTACGCTGGCGCTGCAAGCGGAGCTGCCGACCCCGCGCGCCGCGCTGGCCGATACACTCTGGGCAATGGCCGGGCAGGGCGCACACGGCGAGACGCACGACCTGCGCACAGGCGCAACCACGCCGCTGACGCTCCGTCCCAGCGCCGCCACCACGCTCGCAGGTGGATTCGCCTCGATGGTCAAGTTCTTCCCTGGGATCAAGACGCAGACCGCCGCCCTGGAGGAGGCGCTCTTCGCGGCGCTGCTTGGCCCGCCGCCCGCCGACGTGGCGCAGGTCTTCGACGACCAGTACATCAGCTCTGGCGGTCAACTCTACGAGCTGATGCTGGGCCACGACCGCTTCATCGCGGACCTGCGCCCACTGTTCGCCACATCGGGGCTGGCGGCGTCACTGTGCGCGCATCCCTATGATCTGTGTACGGAATTGATTGCGCGCGAGGCGGGCGTGCTCGTCACCGATCCCTGGGGGCGCCCACTCGCCGCGCCGCTCGATACCCACTCGCCCGTGGCCTGGGTCGGCTACGCCAATGCCACACTGCGCGACGCCATCGCGCCCGTACTGCAGCGGCTGTTACGCGAGCGGCTCGGCGTGGCGGCTGAGGAGTGATTCGTCACGGTGAACCACGCATAGATTGAAAGGGTGACAATCCAATGAGCACGCCATCAGACACAGGCGCCCCGCAACTGCGCATGACCCACATCGGCGGCCCCACCGCGCTGATCGAGATTGGGTCGCTGCGACTGCTGAGTGACCCGACCTTTGAGCCAGCGGGGTATATCTACAACGCTGGCGGCCAGGCGATCAGTAAGACGGCCTCGCCTGCGGTCGCAGCCTCGGCGCTGGGGCCAGTGGATACCATTCTGCTCAGCCACGACCAGCACGGCGACAATCTCGATCCCGCTGGTAGGGCGTTCCTCTCACAGGCGCGCCAGACGCTGACTACGCCTGAGGGCGCGCAACGCCTGGGCGGCAATGCGCGCGGCGTCGCGACCTGGGAGACGCTGAGTCTGACACAGGCGAATGGGCTGACTGTGCGCGTGACAGCGACACCCGCGCGCCACGGTCCTGAGCAGGTGGCGCCGCTCGCCGGGCATGTTACTGGCTGGCTGCTGGAGTGGACTGGGCAGCGGCGTGGCGCGCTCTATATCTCAGGCGACACTGTGCTCTTCGAGGGGGTGAAGGAGGTCACCCAGCGCTATCGGATCGGCGTGGCGCTGCTGCACTTCGGCGCCGCTCGCGCGCAGCGGTTCGGCCCATTCGACATCACCTTCACAGGCGCCGAGGGCGCGCAGCTTGCGCCGATGCTTGGCGACGCCACGATTATCCCCGTCCACTACGAAGGCTGGTCGCACTTCAGCGAGGGGCGCGCGGAGATTGAGCAGGCATTCGCAGCGGCGGGCCTCTCAGCGCGCCTGCGCTTCCTGCCGCTCGGCCAGCCCACCACGCTCGATATATGAGGTCGCTGACGCCGCCGCTAGGCAAGCGCAACGTGCTACACTGTACGTTGGACGTTGGGCCAATTGACCGGAATGGTTGGACAGTCTGCGGCAAACGACCTGGGGAGTTGAGCATGAGCGCAGTCGCATCGTATGTCCGAGAGCGCGAGGGTGAGTTCTTCGTCGGAGATACACAGGTCACGCTCCACAGCGTCATCGCGGCCTGGAAACGTGGCGACGGCCCAGAACGCATTCGCGAGTCGTTCCCCAGCCTACCGCTGGTGGCCATCTATGGCGCCATCACCTACTATCTGGAGCGCCAGGGTGAGCTAGACGCCAGCTTTCGCGCAACTGAAGAACGACTCACAGCCCATCAGGTGATGGTCGAGGCGCAACATCCTGAGTTCTTCGCGGACATGCGTGCGCGACTGGCTGCGCGTCGCGCGGAGTCTCACGAGGATCAGCCAGAGCATCCAGCGCGATGACTGACATATGGGCGGCCAACCGTCCACGCTTCCTCGCCGGCGAAAACTTCAATCTCGATATCATGGTCGGCCTGCGCCGCGCGCAACCAGCCATTGATATCCTCACCGCGCCGCAGGCTGGGATATTGCATTGGCCTGATCCAGATGTACTCGTCTGGGCTGCGGCGCATGACCGCATACTGCTCTCACACGACAACCGCACGATGCCTGATCATTTCTATCGTTTTCTCGCTCAACTTGACGCCGATGGACGCTCGCCAGGTGTAATGTTGCTGCCTCAGAGCCTCGCGATTGGGCCATCTATCGCAATCATCCTGGAAATATGGGAACTGAGTGAGCACGATGAGTGGACTAATCTGCTCACCCGGCTGCCACTCTAAGCCAGGACGCTTCAGTTCACCTATCTCCGTTTCTCGCATTGCCGTCGCAGGTTCCAGGCTAGGCGAGCGTCGCGCGATGCTGTATAGTGGACGAACGCATAGGTCAGCGTCAGGCAGCAAGCCATCTCATGGAGCGCGCAGGAGGTGTCGTATGGACAATTCGACCGCCATCATCGGCCTGAACCTCATCCGCCAGCAGATTCACGAATACGTCGCGATGAACTTCCTCTTCGACGGGTCGGCGACGACGCTCGACGATGAGACGCCGCTGGAAGGCGCCGTCCTCGACCAGACGGGCGTGCTGGAGCTGGTGCTGTTCATCGAGGAGACCTATGGCATTCAGGTAGATGACGCCGACCTGACGCCAGAGAACTTCGAGACCGTCAACGCCATCGCCGACTATGTCTACCTGCGCCTGGCGAATTCCTAGCGCTGAGCGGGCCCGCACGGACTTCGCGGCTCCGCAGGCCCACTCCAGGCGCGGTTTTAACCGCCAGCCGAGCAGCGTTAGCCCTCGCGGCCAACCAGGAGATAGGCCGTCCAGCCGAGGAAGCTGCCGAAGACGATGATGACCGCCCAGACGGACTTATCGCCGCCAATGACCCGCCGCTCAGGCTGGTAGAGGTCTTGCAGGAAGCGCATCGCTACCAACAGATCGAGGACGATGAGAACGAGTCCGAAGATGACGGTAGTGAGCGAGATAGCTGGCTGAGCGTGTACGACCATGGCGCATTTCCTCCACCATGCTCTACGGTTCTGCTCCACGCCCGGTTGCGGCGTGCTGACTCTATGCTGCCCCTACGCTGAGCATGGTATCAGGCGCTGAGC
>JAICSR010000537.1 GCA_025936795.1 Ktedonobacterales bacterium
AGCGGGTGGCGAGCGGCTGGCGGTTAAAACCGCGCCTATGGGCGACCGGCGGGCCGCCGCGAAGCCTGCCTGCGCCGGCTGGAATGTACCAGGACCCAGGCCGCGCAGGCGGCCTTTGCGGCCCGCAGGCCCTTAGATGCGGGTTTACCCGCCAACCTGTGCACTACGCCATTCGCCGCGCGGTCATCTGAGCAGATGAGAAAACGAGGGTTGCCATGGCTACGCCTGTCCCCATCTCTGTTCCATTGGTCTCCATCCCCGACCAGTTCAACGCCGCCAGCGCCTTCCTCGACAGCAACCTCGGCGCGGGGCGCGGCGCGAAAACGGCGATCTACTATGAGGGGCAGACCTATAGCTACGCGGAGATCGCCGCGCAGGCCAATCAGGTCGGCGCTGGGCTGCGGGCGCTTGGGGTGGAGATCGAGCAGCGGGTCGCGCAGGTTTTGCTCGACTCGCCAGCCTTCGCTACGACCTTCTTCGGCGCGATCAAGATCGGCGCCGTGCCTGTGCCAGTCAATACGCTGCTGCGCCCCGACGATTTCGTCTACATCCTCAATGACAGCCGCGCGAAAGTCCTCTTCATCCATGCCAACCTGTGGGCGACCGTGCAGGGCATCCTGCCACAACTGGGCTACCTGCGCCATGTCATCGTCGTCGGGTTGGAGCGCCAGGCGGCGAGCGAGACGCCCGCGAAGCGCGGCTTCCTGAGCCGCCGCGCGCCAACCGGCGCCGCCCAGCCGCAGACGCTCGCCACGGCGACCGGCTCCGTGACCATTCACGACTTCGACGAGTGGCGCTCGGCGGCGCCAGCGCAACTGAGCGCCGCGCCCACCAGCAAAGACGACAGCGCGTTCTGGCTCTATAGCTCCGGCAGCACGGGCTTCCCCAAGGGCTGCGTCCATTTGCAGCATGACATGAGCTACTGCACGGAGTACTATGCCAAACCGATTCTGGGGATGACCGAGAACGACATCGCCTTCTCCTCCTCGAAGCTCTTCTTCGCCTATGGTCTGGGCAACGGGCTGTACTTCCCCTTCGGCGTCGGCGCGAGCGCGGTACATCATCCGGGGCGACCAGCGCCCGAAGACCTCTTCAAGATCGTGCAGCAGACGCGCCCGACGCTCTTCTTCGCCGTGCCGACGGTCTACGCCGCGATGCTGGCGCTGCCCGACGCCGAGCAGCGCTACGACTTCTCCTCGGTGCGCGCGTGCGTCTCGGCGGGCGAGGCGCTGCCCGCCGACATCCTGCGCCGCTGGCAGGACAGGTTCCACGTGGACATCCTCGACGGCATCGGCAGCACCGAGATTCTGCACATCTTCATCAGCAACCGGCCTGGCGACATTCGTCCCGGCAGCACGGGCAGGCTCGTGCCTGGCTACGAGGCGCGCATCCTCGACGACGCGGGCCAGCCGACGCCGACTGGCGAGATGGGAACACTGCAAATCAGCGGCGACAGCACGACCGCCTACTACTGGAACAAGCACGACAAGAGCAAAGAAGTCATCCAGGGCCGCTGGATCTCGACCGGCGACACCTACTATCAGGATGAGGACGGCTATTACTGGTACGCCGGACGCGCCGACGATATGCTGCGCGTGGGTGGGCGCTGGGTCTCGCCCGCCGAGGTGGAGGGCGCGCTGATCGCGCAGCCCGCCGTGCTGGAGTGCGCGCTAATCGGCGCGCCCGACGAGAATGACCTCATCAAACCCAAGGCCTACATCGTGCTGGCGCAGGGCTACGAGCCATCCGATGCGCTGGCGGCAGAGATCATCGCCGCTGTGAAGGCCCAGTTGGCTTCCTACAAAGCGCCGCAGTGGATCGAGTTCGTCGCCGAGCTGCCGAAGACGGCGACCGGCAAGATTCAGCGATTCATGCTGCGGCAGGCGCTGCGGCAGGGGTAGCGCCCCCTCCCCCGGCCCCTCCCCCGCTTTGCGAGAGAGGGGAGAACGGAAAGCCCTTTCCCGCCGCAGCGGGGAGCGCGGAAAGCCCCTTTCCCGCCGCAGCGGGGAGCGCGGAAAGCACCTCTCCCGCCGCAGCGGGGGAGGGGTTGGGGAGGGGGCGCGTCAGAGCAGAAGGAGCGGAGAATACAATGACGACGAGCGCGAGCGAGACGATAGAGAGCGCGTTTCTGCGCCAGCAGCCAGTCAAGATGCTGATTGGCGGGCAGTGGGTCGCGGCGGCCAGCGGCAAGACCTTCGACACGTATAACCCGGCGACGGGGCGCGTGCTGGCGCAGGTAGCCGAGG
>JAICSR010000114.1 GCA_025936795.1 Ktedonobacterales bacterium
CCGAGTGGCGGGAAACCGCATCGAACCTGCATCTGAGGAGGATGGATAGCGTCAATGCGGCACCGAGTGGCGGGAAACCGCATCAATATGTCAGAGGCGCGTCGTCGGGCTGCAATTCGCAACCTGATTGACGGTCTCTACACATGGGAGCATGTGACAACCACCGAGGCGCGCGCTAAGGCGGTGCGTGGTGAGGCTGAGCGCCTGATCGCCATCGCCATTCGCGGCCACAATGAGGCGTGGGCGCACCTGAAGGCGGTCGTCTCCGATGACTACACGGCAGAGCAGGTGCTCGCGCTGGCGCGCCGTGGCAAGTTCTCGCTGGACAGCGTGATCGCCGCGAACGAATCACGTGAGGCGCAGGGGAAGTTTCCGCTGAGCGCCGAGGCGCGTAAGTTCAAAGAAGATCGCCTGGCCCGCATGAAGAAAGACCTGCTCGATATCATCAAGGATCAGAACCAGGCGCAGAACGCGCTGACCGCCGCCCGCGAGGCGATGGCCATCGAGTTGCACGCCCGGCGCACGATCCTGAAGCACCTGCCGTATGAGCGGGCGGTGAAGAAGATCTTTGAGCAGTTCGTGCCGCGCTTCTCTGGCCGCAACGGTGGCTACACGCGCATCACCAAGATTGGCCGCCGTCAAGGCGACGCCGCCGAGATGGTGCGCCTGGAGCTTGTCTAGTCGCGTGTCTGGTCGCTGGTCTAGCAGGCCGGTTTGGGGCCGCTACAGGGTACGTCTCGCGTGAATATCGCCGCACTCGTCTCGTATGATGGGACTCGCTACCGGGGCTTTCAACGTCAGCCAGCGGGACGGGGCTTCACCGTGCAGGGCGAGCTGGAAGCAGCCATCGCCCACATCACTGGCGAGGCGGCGCGGCTGACTGGCGCAGGGCGCACCGATAGCGGAGTCCACGCGACGGGCCAGGTGGTGAATTTCACTGCCACGGCCCGGCTCGACGAAGCGGCCTGGCTGCGTGCGCTGAATACGTACCTGCCAGACGACATCGCCGTCTGGGCGACGCGCTTCGTCGCCGACTCGTTTCATGCGCGGCTGAGCGCGCTGGGCAGGCGCTATCGCTACCGGGTATTCTGCGCGCCCGTGCGGGCGCCACTGCGCGAGCGGTACGCCTGGCGAACACCACGGCGGCTCGACGTGGCCGCGATGGATGCGGCGGCGGCGCTGCTGGTGGGCGAGCGCGACTTCGGGGCGTTCGGCTCCAGTCCGTGGGACCAGCGTGGCGGCGCAGCGGAGCGGCGGCATACGGTGCGGCGGATTACGCTGGCGCGCTGTCAGTGGCTGGCGCCGCGTTCAGCGATGGATGTGGTGAGGGATGCGCTGACGGCTCCGAGCGAACCGGGCGAACCGAACGAGCTGGGCGAGCCAGACGAGATCGTGTTTGACTTCGCGGCAAACGCCTTCCTGACGGGGATGGCGCGCCGCCTGGTTGGCACGCTGGCGTTGGTGGGCGCGGGGCGTCTGAGCGTCGAGGAGTTCGCGCAGATTCTCGACGCGCGCGACAAATCGCGCGCTGGGCCAGCGGCGCCGCCGCACGGTCTCTGCCTGACAGGGGTAGAGTACCCAGACGAGATGATACACTGGTGAGCGAGTCTCGTTCGCCAGCGCGAGCGCATCAGACAGCGAGTGATTCGATACGAGAGACGACGCGAGAGCGAGACATACACGCGGCAGGGCGAACCAGCCGTGACCACTGAGCGTATGCTCACACTGTGGGAGGACGCCGAAGCGCGCCCGATACACGAGGGAGTTTGACGAGCGATGAACCCCAACCCAAGGACCTACAGCGCCACGGCTGATGAACTGGAGCCGCGCTGGTATGTGATTGACGCGAAAGACCTCGTGCTGGGTCGTCTGGCGAGCGACGCCGCGCAGGTCTTGCGCGGCAAGTGGAAGCCAACCTTTACCCCGCACATGCTCTGCGGCGACTATGTGATCGTCATCAACGCGGCGCAGGTGGATGTGACCCGCAACCGCCGCGACCTGAAGGTCTACTTCCGCCACTCGATGTATCCGGGCGGTGGCAAGAGCGAGACCCTGCGCCAGGCGCTGGAGCGCCACCCGGAGCGCGTGATCGAGCGCGCCGTGCGTGGCATGCTGCCGCACAACCGGCTGGGTGATGATATGATGGGCCGCCTCAAGGTCTACCCCGGCGCGAACCATCCGCACATGGCGCAGAAGCCCACCCCCTGGGCGCGCCCGACGGCGGAGAGTGTGCTGGCGGAGCAGCAGGCGAGCAGCGCGCAGGCCTAGCGCCGCGCAGGCAAAGTACGGCGCTGTGATGGCGCTCTGGAGGAAGATACGTGGCGGAAAAGTTGCCCTATTTCTATGGCACGGGTCGGCGCAAGACTGCCGTGGCTCGTGTGCGCCTCTACCCGAACGGCGACGGCACGATCATCGTGAACAATCGTCCGGCGGAGCAATATTTTGGCCGTGATACGCTAGTGATGGCCGTGCGCAGCCCGCTGCGTCACATTGACGCAGGCGCCTACGATGTGCATGTGCGCGTGGTCGGTGGCGGCGTCTCGGGCCAGGCTGGCGCGGCCCTGCACGGCATCGCCCGCGCGCTGATCCGCGCCGACGAGGGCAACCGCCCGGCGCTGCGCAAGGGCGGCTTCCTCACGCGCGACCCGCGCATGAAGGAACGCAAGAAGTACGGCCTGAAGCGCGCCCGCAAGGCCCCGCAGTACACCAAGCGCTAATTCCAGTCGCTCCTGCTCCCCTCGCCATTTGGGCGAGGGGCTGAGGGTGAGAGTTCGCGCTCCAGACGCCCCGCACGCGACCACCTCTGGTCAGCGAGCGGGGCGCTTCGCGTTGTCCTCTCGCGCTATACTGTGCATCAAAGGTATGTCATAGCGAGATAGGGTGATCTGCGGGAGGAGCTTCTATGGCGGATGATACGCTCGATCAGCCGATGCGCGCGCCAGTAGCGCCAGAGGATGTGGCGGCGCTCAACGCCTGGATGGGCGCCCAGCTTGGCCGACCGCTGACCATCGTGGCGCTGCGTCACGCTGAGGCTGACGGCGCTGATCTGCTGGCGGGCTGGTGTGCGCAGCTTCCGCAGTTTCCGCTCGTCCGCTTGCTGGTGGAGCAGGCTGACGAGGCGCAGATCGCAGAGGCGCTGGCTCGCATCGCGCAGCTTGACTCCGACACGCTGCTGGTCTGTGACGAGCCGAGCGATGAGCCGAGCGGCGAGGCGAGCGGTGATGCGGATGCGGCGCGACGCTGGCGCGCGGCGGTTCTGGACATCGCCGAGGGACGCAATCTCTTCGAGCGCATGGAGATTGCGCTGGTGGGCGTGGGCATGACACGACTCGCCGCCCGCGCGTGTGGCTTCGAGGATGGTTTCGCCTCAGATCACCCGCTCGCCGAGGCGCTGGCAATTCTGGCGCGCGAGGCGGTCACGCGGGCCGCTTATCGGCGCTATGGCAGCAGCCCGCCCTGCTATCTCTAGCTGAAGCCGTCCATAGATAAAGGCTAGCGCTGGGGCGCGGTGGTCGCCTTGCGTACCGGCTGCTGCGCGCGTTCGTAGAGCACGATGTGCGTGAACGGCACGCGGAAGACGGTGAAGACATCCAGGCTGATGAGCAGGCCTGCCAGCAGGCAGATGGCTCCCAGAAACTCGCCCACTGCCGCGCCGCTGGTGTTGCCCAGCGCCTGCAAGCCTGTCAGGATGCTGGGGAAGACCGCTCCCAGCGCCAGCAGCAGCATCGAGGCCAGCCGATAGGCGCCGGCGCGCTTGCGCCAGAATTGCCATGCGCTCCACGCCGCGCCGCCAAAGAGCAGCAGCGCGCCGGGGATGTTCATGATGATCGCCACCACCTCCAGGTCGCCCGGCAGCGGCTTGAAGGCGCGCACATTCGTGAGGACGCTGGTGGGGGCGGTCGCAAGCGTGTGCAGGTCCGTCGGGGAGAAGGGCGCGAAGAACAGGATGCGCACAGCGGCATAGAGGGCGATGGCGGTGGCGATGGCGGTAGCGATATGCCCGACGCGGCGCGGGGCGAGCAGGTAGAGTGAGCCGAGGCCCAGGAATGCCGCCGTCAGCACCCCGCCGAAGTAGTACCACGCCTTGTAGTCGCCGACGGTCCATCCGCTCACCACGCCAAGGAAGTCTGCGCCCGCCGCAAGACCGTAGAAGAGCAGGCCGAGGGTCCATAGCAGCTTATGCGGGCGCGGACGATTGAGCTGTTGATCGAAGATGAAGATGGCGGCCAGCAGCGCGCAGATCGCCGCCAGCAGCTCGAAGAGCGCAGTTCCGTTCATAGCTCGTTTGCTCCCTGAGAGGCGGTATCACCTGCCTCGCCCGAATCGCCCGAATCGCCCGAATCGCCTGGTTCGCGTCGCTCGGTGAAATAGGCCACCAGCGCGTTGGTGAGGCCAGGGATAGTGTACTCCTCGGCCACAAACGCGGGGGCCAAGCCATACTCGCGCAGGGTCGCGGCGGTGATTGGCCCGATGGCCGCCAGCGCCACGCCGCGCAGCGCTTCGCCGGGGTCACGCCCCGTCACTGCCAGCCCTTGCAGCAGCCCCCGCGCCGTCGAAGAGCTGGTGAAGGTGATTGCATCCACCCGGTCGTCGTCCAGGATGCTCTGGAGCAGGTCTGGCGCGACCGGCTGCGCGATGGTGCGATAGGCCGCGACCTCGTCCACGTCGGCGCCGCGCAGTCGTAGCTCATCGGCCAGCGAGCGCCGCGCGATGTCAGCCCGCGCCAGCAGCATGCGCTGCCCCGCAACCAGTCCCAGCCCGTCGAGGATGCCCTCCGCAATGTACTCATCCGGCGTCAGGTCTACGGCGACGCCGGCGCTCTCCAGCGCCTGCGCTGTGGCTGGGCCAATTGCCGCGACGCGCGCCAGCCCACGATCAGCCCAACCGTGGCCGGTGGCGGCCAGCCGCTCGGCGAAGGCGCGCACGCCATTGGCGCTGGTGAAGATCAGCCAGTCGTAGCTGCTCAACTGTGCGATGGCGGCGTCGAGCGGCGCGGGGTCTTCAATCGGCGCGATGCGAATGGCGGGCAGCAGCGCAACCCGCGCCCCCAGCGCCTCCAGTCGCTCGGCCAGCGCCGCCGCCTGCTCGCGCGGGCGTGTGATGGCGATGCGCTTGCCTGCAAGTGGTCGCCCCTGTGGCTGTATGTCAGATGGCGCCTGATTCTGCGCCTCAGGCTGAGTGTTGGTCGTCATCTCTCGCTCACCTGCCCAGCACGGCGCGCACGATCTCGCCTGCGCCCTGGCGCAGCAGTTCGCGCGCGACCATACGCCCAAGCGCGACGGGCCGGTTCGCCTTGCCGATACGCTCCACGCGCAACAGCCGTTTGCCGTCTGGACTGGCCACCACCGCGAGCAGCCGCATCGTCTCGCCATCGGCGGCGATGGTCGCATGGGCGCCCAGCGGCACGAGGCAGCCACCGCCAAGCGCCGCCAGCACCGCGCGCTCCGCCATCACCGCGCGCCGCGTCGGCAGGTGGTCAATCACCCGCAGCATGCGCCGCGCGCGTCGGTCGCTGGCGCGTGTCTCGATGGCCAGCGCGCCCTGGCCTGCCGCAGGAGTCAGCGTCTCGACGGAGAGCAGTTCGGTGATGTGTCGCTCCAGCCCCAGCCGCAGCATGCCAGCGGCGGCGAGGATCGTCGCATCGGGGCCATCCGGCGCCAGCGTCTTGCGCAGGCGAGTATCCACATTGCCGCGAATCTCGACAATGCGCAGGTCCGGGCGGCGATGCAGCAGTTGCGCGCGGCGGCGCAGGCTGCTCGTCGCGACGGTCGCTCCCTCTGGCAGATCGTCGAGGCGCAGGCCCGCACGCGAGACGAGCGCATCGCGCGGGTCCGCGCGCTCGGTGATGGCCGCCAGCGCCAGCCCCGCCGTGACGACGCTGGGCAGGTCTTTCAGGCTATGCACTGCTGCGTCAATCACGCCGCGCCTAGCCTGCGCTTCGGCCTCGGCCAGCGCCAGCGCGTGGTCGTTCATCGGCTGCACGGCGATATCGAGCGAGCCATCGAGCAGGGCGCGCTCCAGTTCGGCGACGAAGAGGCCTTTGTCGCCCAGTCCAACGAGCGGGGTGTTCTGCGCCTGGGTGTGGTCGCCCTGGGTCGTGATGGTCTGGACGCTGAAGCTGGCCGCTGGTTCATGCTCGCGCACACGGTCGAGCGCCCAGTTCGTTTGCCAGAGGGCCAGCGCTGAGCCGCGCGAGCCGACGACAATCGGGGAGCCGTTGGCCGCGCGTGCGCCGTCAGAGGATGCGCTGGTGGATGGGGCAGGTGAGAGAGTCGCCACGGTGGCGCCGCCTTCTATCGCTCACAGATGAAGTCTATGGACACATCGTCGGTAGGGACATCCATCGCGCCAGGCGACGGCGTCCACTCTACATTATAAGCCCTGTGGGAATGACGCGACATCAGGGAATCACTGTACTTCCTTGCGCTGGCAGCGCGCATCCCATGCGTCCCATCACGTTATAATGGAATCCGCTGGCGTGGTCGTATTGGCAGCAGAGGTCAGGCAGAGGAGGCGAGGACGATGCAGCAGTATCTGCGGGTGGCGCCAGCGGTGGCCGCAGCGCTGGCGGCGGGGCGGCCCGTTGTGGCGCTGGAGTCCACCGTCATCGCGCATGGATTGCCGCGCCCCGCCAATGTCGAGGTGGCGCTGGCAATGCAGGCTGCCATCCGCGCAGAGGGCGCGACGCCCGCCACCGTTGCCCTGCTCGATGGCCAGATCGTCGTCGGGCTGAGCGAGGATGAGATTGCGCGGCTGGGCGAAGAGCCGGGTGTCTGGAAGGCCAGCAGGCGCGACCTCGCAGCGGCTCTGGCTCGCCCCGCCACCGCCGCCACGACCGTCGCCGGAACGCTGGCGTGCGCGACGCTGGCTGGCGTGCGCGTCTTCTCAACGGGTGGCATTGGCGGCGCGCATCGCGGCGCAGCGAGCAGCTTCGACATCTCCGCCGATCTGCCCGAGCTGGCCCGCGCGCCTGTCGTCACCGTCTGCGCAGGAGCCAAAGCGATCCTCGATCTGCCGCTGACGCTGGAGTATCTGGAGACGCAAGGCGTTCCAGTCATCGGCTATCAGACTGATGAACTGCCCGCGTTCTATACCCGTGAGAGCGGCCTGCGCGTCCCCCATCGCGCCGATAGCCCCGCCGAGGTCGCGGCGATGGCCAGCGCGCAGTGGCACAGCGGACTGGGCGGCGGCCTGCTCGTCACCGTTCCCATCCCGCAGCAGTACGCGCTGCCCCAGGCGCAGGTGGATGTGGCGGTCGGCCAGGCGCTGACCGAGGCGGCGGCGGCAGCCATCGCTGGCCCACGTCTCACGCCCTGGCTATTGGCGCGCGTCGCCGAGCTAACTGGCGGCGAGAGCGTCGCCGCCAACCGCGCGCTGCTGCTCAACAACGCCGCCGTCGCCGCACGCATCGCCGTAGCGCTCGTAGACGCTGACGACCGCTGAGCGCGCTCCATCCCTCTAAGCAGGCATGAGCTAGCACGAGCCAGCATGGGGATGGCCTGGCGAGCGACACGCGGCCCGTGCTATGCTGGCAGAGCGACATATTCCCGGCCAACATTGACTCCCAACTCCCCTCACCCTCCACGAGCGGGCTGAGAGTGAGGGCAGGCGCCAGCGCAACGACAAGGTAATTTCAGGTGATCGAACGTCAGGGTGATGCGTGTTTCTATCTGCTCTATGAGCATCTGAGCGCCGAGGCCAACCTGCGGCATGGCGTTTTCACACGCAAAGGCGGCCACAGCGCGCCGCCCTTCGATGGGTTGAATGTCGCACAGACGACCGGCGACGACCCTGCCTCGGCGCGGCGCAATCAGGCGGTGGTGGCCCGCGCGATGGGGCTGCCGCTGATCAGCGCGCGCATCATGCATGGCAATGCTGTTTGCGTGGTCGAGCGCGCATCGGCGGCGGAGTCTGTCGAGCAGATGCGCGACCGTCTGCGCCAGACGCCCGCCGATGCGATGATGACCGCCGAGCCGGGACTGGGCCTCTTCTGGGGCTTTGGCGACTGTGCGCCGATCCTGCTCTATGATCCACGTCAGCATGTGGTCGCCCTGGCGCACGGCGGCTGGCGCGGCGCGGCTGGCGCCATCGGCCCGCGCACCATCGCCGCGATGGCTGAGCGCTTCGGTAGCCGCCCAGCGGACCTGCTCGCCGGGGTGGGACCAGGCATCCAGGCGTGCTGCTATCGTGTGGATGAGCACGTGCGCGCGACGTTCGCGGCTGAGCCGCTGGCCGCTGAGGCGGCGGTCTTTGAGCAGCGCGCCGACGCCGATGGGCAGACTGCGCTCTACCTCGATGTGACCGCGTCGAACGCGCGCCAGTTGCTCGCCGCCGGGGTGCGACCAGAGCGGCTCGAAGTGGCCCCCTATTGCACGGGCTGCGCGGCGGACCTGTTCTATTCCCACCGCATGCGCCGCCACGCCGATGGGCGCTTCGGCGTCGTCATCGGGCTGGCTGCCTGAGCGGAACCGTGGAGGAGCGAAACGCGATGGAGGGCTGGGGCGATGCGGCGCTGGCGGAGTCGCTGCATGCGGTGCGCGCGCGCATGGCCGCCGCCTCGGCTCGCGCTGGCCGCCCCGCCGCTGAGACGCGCCTGATCGCCGTGACCAAGACTGTGCCTGCCGAGCGCTTGCTGGCGGCGCTGGCGCTCGGCCTGCGCGTCTTCGGCGAGAATCGTGTGCAGGAGGCGCGCGACAAACACGCGCGGCTGGCGCAGCTTGCCGAGGGTGATCCACAGGCGGCGCGGCTGCTGGCCGACGTGCGCTGGGAGTTGATTGGCCACCTGCAAACGAACAAAGCCGCTCGCGCGCTTGACCTCTTCGCGCGGGTGCAGAGCGTGGATAACCTGCGTCTGGCCGAGGCGCTGAGCGCGCGGGCCGTAGCGCTGGGCCGCACACTGCCGATCTTGCTGGAGGTCAACATCGGCCAGGAGGAGTCAAAATCTGGCTTCGCGCCAGATGCGCCTGAGCTGATCGCCGCCGCACGCGCCATCGCCGCGCTGCCTGGGCTGCGCGCGGAGGGACTGATGACGGTCGCGCCCATCACCGAGCGCCCGGAACAGGCCCGGCCATTCTTTCGCAGGCTGCGCGCGCTACGCGACCAGCTACGCGCCGAGGCCCCCATCGGCGAGGACGGCGGCTGGCTTGAACTCTCGATGGGCATGACTGACGACTTCGAGGTCGCCATCGAGGAGGGCGCCACCAGCGTTCGCGTGGGGCGCGGCCTCTTTGGCGCGCGACCCGCCCCGCATGGATAGCGCGCCAGCGAGAACGCGACCAGCGACTCACGCGAGAGAAGTGGCATAATGGCGGCCTAGCGCTTGCGCATGCAGCGCCATGCAGTACAATACAGACAATGGCGCGTGGGGCCGCGCGATGAACGCGGTGAAAGCGAGGCGACGATGGAAGCGGCGGATTTCCTGTTGACGCGGCGGGTGCGTCAGAATCACGCGCTGGAGCATGCGACCGTCACCATCCTGGCGCATAAGCTGCCGGGCTTGAGCGTCAGCGCGCGCTCGAATACACGCGGCTTCACCATCTTCGCCGATGTTGACCCGGCGCTGGTGCGGCGCTGCGCAGGCGAGGCGCTGGCGCGGCTGCGCGCGGGCGAGGCGGAACTGGCGATCCACCCGAACTGCGGCACCAACCTGGCCGTCGGCATGTCGCTGGCGATGATTGGCTCGCTCTGGTCGCTGACGGCGATGCGCGCACGCACGCGGGTCGCCTCGGCGCTGGCTAGCTCTGTCGCCGGGGCGATGGCTGCGCGCCCGCTGGGCAGTCTTGCGCAGAAATATCTGACGACGCTGCCCGACTTGCGCGATGTGCGCATCGTGGATGTGCGCACCCGCCGCCTGTTCGGGCGTCGCGTCGTCGAGACGCTGACGGCGGACATGTGACGCTGACCCAGCCAGGCGCGCGCCACTGCGATAGATCGAGTCAAGCGCAGCTAAGGCGAGCCGAAAGGACCTGATGAGCATGCCAATCTTACAAGCCATTGCGACGATGGGGTTGCTACACCTCTTCATCAAGCTCTTCTTCGGCTTCCTGATTCTGAGCTTCTTCGCCCGGATGATTCTCTCGTGGCTCGCGATGGCGATTCCCTCGCTGAATCCCGCCAATCCCTTCGTGCGCTTCTTTGACCACATCACTGGCCCGCTCTATGACCCGCTCTATCGCGTGCTGCCGTCGTCGAGCGCGGGAGCCTTCGATCTGCGTGGCATCGTGGCGTTCATTTTCGCGTGGTGGGCGCTCAGCGTCACCAGCATGCTGCTCTCCATCGCCATCCCGCCGGCCTGGTAGCAGAGGCGCTCATGGATGACGCGCCTGCATTCACCGCGCGCGATGAGCCGGGACGGGTCGTCCTGACCATCCGGGTGACCCCGCGAGCGCGCCGCGACGCTCTTGCCGTGGCAGCCGATGGCAGTCTGCAGGTGTGGTTGCGCGCCGCTCCAGTGGATGGAGCCGCCAATGCCGCCCTCGTCGCGCTGCTGGCCGACCGCTTGAGCCTGCCACGCCGCGCAATCGTCATCCTCCGGGGCGAGACGGCGCGCTTGAAGCAGATCGCCATCGCC
>JAICSR010000436.1 GCA_025936795.1 Ktedonobacterales bacterium
AAGGGCTTGTAGTTCGCCCAGCCCTTGGTCGCCAGCACCTTGGTGATCGCGGCGGTCAGCGTCGTCTTGCCGTGATCAATATGCCCAATCGTCCCCACGTTGACGTGCGGCTTGTCCCGCACAAACTTCTGCTTCGCCATGAGCTACTCAGCTCCTCCAACAAGGAACGGCGCGCCCGCCTGCAATCGGCTTCGTGGGCGCAGCCAGGGAAAGTGGGCCAGCGCGTCGTTCTGGCGCCAGACGCGAGCGCCGCTAGCGGCCCCGCGTGCGCAAGACACAACAACGTCCCACCATGCGCGCGTTCTCCGGCGTCATTCACCTGGGTGAATGCCAGACAGAGAGCGGCAACAATGGCGGGACTGTTGGAGCCCGAGACGGGAATTGAACCCGTGACCCCAACCTTACCAAGATTGTGCTCTGCCCCTGAGCTACTCGGGCGTGAATGTCGGCGCTACTGTTGGGCGGCAGTAACCGCTGGATGAAGCCAGACCCCCTCTCGACCGAACCCGCGCGAACGCGCGGGCGCCGTGCGAAGAGGTGTGAGCCAGCGAGCAAGCGAATGTCGCTGGCGCCGCTGGCTGGCCACCCAATGGTCGCCGGTGGGCAGTGGAGGATTCGAACCTCCGAAGGCGTAAGCCAACTGATTTACAGTCAGTCCCGTTTGGCCGCTTCGGTAACTGCCCCAGTGGATCGCCATCCACGCCTGTCTGGTGGCGTTGTGACGCACACAGGATTATCGCCCGTTGCGCCGCGCTTTGTCAAGCGGCAATCAGCAAGCGGGCATCTACAGCTGCGTCCGAGAGCCTTCGGCAAGCGCCTGGCCGCCAGGAAACGCCGTCAAATACGTTCATTGGAACGCAGAAACCCCGTCCCAGCCCACAAACGAACGAGCAGCGCGACCTCCCACACGGTTTCGACGTTGGTGGCCAGGCGCTCGAAGAGGCCAGCAGAGTCAGCGAACATGCTCTGTGGGTTCTGCCCCATGCCGAAGAAGGCCATAAACGTGAGCGTCAGCAGGCCGCAGGTCACCGAGAACGCCACCCACCCGCGCCACTGAGGATCGCGTGCGAAGCGCCCGGCAATGACGAATAAGCCAATCGCCATCGAACCAACGATCACGTAGGCTCCAATGATATGGATTTGCCCATGCAGCGTTGGCGCCGCAAGCGTCGTTCCGGGTGGATAGCCACGCGCTGGGTCCTGTGAGAAGAAGCCGACCATCATCAGTGCGAGCGCTTCAATCCCGCGAATGATCGGATAGACGATCCCATACACGCTACCTTTGAGCGCCGCTCGCCAGGCAAAGGCCATACAGAGCGTACAGGCGCCAAATACGACGAAATTGACCTGCTGGAGCCAGCCGCCGGGACCCAGGCTGAGCGCGCTGATGGCTTGCTGCCAGGCGCTATAGTGCGGGCGAGTGACGCCCTCGATCAGGTAGGTGGTCGTAAACAGCACGGCCCCAGCCAGGCCAACCGTCAGCCAGAGCAGGAGCGTGCGAGGGACGGGGAGCCGCGCCGTGGAATCCGCTGTGACGTGTGCGGATGCGGCTGGCTGGCGTTCAGGCGCTACCTGGCGAAATAACAAGGTCTACCTCTCTACCTCTTTGCGCGTGGGGGAACAGGATCATCGCACTGATGGGTACGGCAGGCGGTTACGGTAGAGAGCGCAGGCGCTGGTCCTGGCCGCGCTGTTCGCCTTCGCGCGTGTCGGGGCGCAGCATGCCACGATGCGTGGTTGACGCCTCCCCCGTAAGGTCGACACCCTATAGCGGCATGGCGTGGGTGGCGCATACAATAAGGGGAAAGATTGACCATTCTCTCGGCGCGCCCCCTGGCGCACTGGGGTGGCGCGAGCGCGCCGAGCCGGAAAGCGAAGCCCTTGCGATGATGCCTCTTACCCTTGCGCTGGCGGCGCATCTGGATGAACACGTCTCCAATCTGTGGCTCGCGTGGACACTCGACCCAACGTTGCTGATTGGCCTGGCGCTGATCCTCGGCGTGTACATCTATGCCATCGGTCCGGCGCGGCGGCGCTGGGGGCTGGGCGAGTCGGTTAGCCGCGCGCAGATCATCTACTTCGTCGCAGGCTGGGCCACGCTAGCGCTCTCACTCGTCTCGCCGCTCGATACCCTGGGTGATGAGTATCTCTTCAGCGCGCATATGATTCAGCACATGCTGATCGCCGTGGTCGCGCCGCCGCTGCTGCTGCTTGGCATTCCACGCTGGCTAGCGGACCTGCCACTGCGCGCCGTGAGCGTGCGGACGGTGGCGCGCTGGCTGGCGAATCCCATCGTGGCGTTCGGCGTCTTCCAGGCCGACATCTGGCTCTGGCACGCCCCGACGCTCTATGACCTGACGCTCGCCAGCGAGCCAGTGCATATCTTCGAACATCTCACGTTCCTGATCTTCGGCATCTTCTACTGGCTGCCGATTCTCAGCCCGACGCCGTTGATTCCGCGCATCCCGCGTGGGTTCGCGGTCCTCTATCTGTTCGTCGGCTGCCAGCCGATGGTGGCATTGGGCGCCCTGCTCACCTTCGCGGCGAATCCGCTCTACACGCCCTATATTGACGCGCCGCGCGTCTGGGGACTCTCGCCCCTGGGCGACCAGCAGCTTGGCGGGCTGATTATGTGGCTGCCCACCAACATCCCCTACCTGATCGCGCTGAGCGTCGCATTCTTCCAGTGGATCGGCGAGCATGACCGCGCCGAGCGCGCGGCCGCTGGCGAATTCGACCTGGAGAGTGACGGCATTGGCGGCGAGGTCAGCGGCGCCGCGCTCCCGGCGCCATCCGAGATGGGGGGCGCCATCGCGCCAACCTCGGCGGTGGAGTAGACTCTATGGCATAGGGCATCGCGGTAGCCTGAACCGTGGACGCGCTGCCAGCGACGCAGAGGAGAGCAGAGGAGACAGGAACGACAGTATGGCGAAGGCGAGACGCCCGCAACAGCGACCGCAGCCCCAGCGAGCCGTGTCCGGCGGCGCGAACGATGCGAACGGCGCGAACGTTAGCCAGCAATCGAGCGCGGCGAAGCCATCGAAGCCGCCCACGGTGGCTTCGCGCGCGGCTGGCTCGTCGCGGCTGGCGTCCATGCGCGAGCGCACCGGGACAGCCGCAGGAGCCGCGCGCGGTGGGTCGCAGCGGGGCCGTTATGCGCAACCACCGTGGTGGCGTCGCAACCTCGGCGCGCTGCTGACGGTGGGCGCGGTCGTCGCGCTGGTGATCGCCTTCCTCATCGCCGCGCAGATTCAGAATCGGCAGGCGTCCATCGG